>JBMYJC010000128.1:0-2662 GCA_049594055.1 Luteibaculum sp.
TCACCAGACCACATGTAAATT
The DNA here is from genome assembly GCA_049594055.1 of Luteibaculum sp. Lineage (GTDB taxonomy): Bacteria > Bacteroidota > Bacteroidia > Flavobacteriales_D > Luteibaculaceae > Luteibaculum. Next base: position 22 of record JBMYJC010000128.1, read on the forward strand.
TCTCCTGGAAAAGTCAATAAACCTTCTCTGTATTTGTTATCGCTTGGGGTGTCCCCAGCGATTCTAACTTGGGAGTAACCATCTCTATTTTCAGATTTCCACAGCTGATTTTGGCCCATGTTTTCTAATTTTTCATGGATGTCATGTGAGCCACTTACTTCAATTACCGGAAATAATCCTAGGGCAAATACCACGTCAGTTCTGTACGGAGTTGCCTCATCTTCTGTAGAGTGCACCGAAACTAAGTTGGGGAAAGTACCGGTATCAAAAATCTTTAAGGTTGGTACAGCTCCAGAAAAGTTCCCAATCATATCAATCTTGTAGCTGTACTGGCTCCAAGGTCCATTTACGTAGGCCAATCCACCTAAATTTTGAATCGTGGTGTCTATGTAGGGAGTTCCATTTGGTTGACCAAATACGTTTTTCTGAATCAGCTCTGGAGAAATACTTATTTCGGAGGGCACATCAAAAGCCATCATATTCACTGGTAAATAGGCTCCAGCACCAAATCCGCAGCCAATTATTTTAGAACCATCAATTCTGTATGGATTGCCATCCTCAGCAATTGTTTTACGAAGGAAGCGTACGGCCGTTTTGTAATCTTGTATTCCACGCCAAGCAGCTGGGAGAATGTTTCTGGTATTTTGCTCTTGCTGGGGCCCTGGTTGCCAACCCAAGCGGTAGTTAATAGCAAAAACAACATAACCTTTTTTAGCCATGTCATCAGCAAAATCTTGGATGTAAGGATCTGCTTTTGAGCCTTGATCAGGAAGGAAACTTCCACCATGTGCCACAATAATTGGCACTCGATTATTAGAGCCGTCTCCTTGTGGTTGATAAACATCTAATGCCAGAGTTACTGGTTGGTTACTTGCATTTAAGCCAGTTCCATATTGGATATCTACTGTTTTATCTACTGCAGCAAAAAGGCTGTCGTAATATCGAGTTTGAGCAAAAACTCCAAAGCTTAAAGTTGCAAATACAAGTGCTAGTAGCGTTCTCATCATTTTTAGGATTATTTTGGTTGTTTAATAAAACTATAATTTACTGAAATATACGCTAACCTTCCGATGAAGGGTGCGCCATAGGCCTCAAAATGCAGATTATTAAGAATATTTGAGGCTCCTGCTTTAAAAGTAAGGTTATAATCAGGAAGGCTATAGTTGACCTGGGCATCTACCAGGCCGTAAGTAGGTATGGGTCCAGAAAATTGCGGGCTTCCAAAGTAGTCGAAGCCTTGTACATATCTATAGGTAAGGTTTGCGCCAAAGTTCTTGTAATTCTGTAGGCCGACACTCACGTTAAACTTGTGTTTAGGCGTATTAAAAAATGGGATCAGCGGATCGTCAGAATCAGTTTTTAAGAGCTCTGCAAAGGTGTAATTGGCTCCTATACTCCAATACTTAGGAAAGTAATAATTCAATCCCACGGACACTCCTTGAGTTTTAACGGTTGTATTGGAGTTAGCTGCAAAACGGGTGGGTTTGTCATCCAGGTCGTAATCGAAAGATCCAAATGCGTTTTCGGTACTATCTAAGAATTCAAAAGCTACTATGTATCCTAAAAAGTCGTTATATGTACTGTTGTAATAACTGGCATCTATGTATAGGTTTCTAAAGACAATTCCTTTGTAACCCACCTCAAAAGTTTCAACACGTTCTGGCCTAACGGGATCTATCTTTTCAACTACTGGGACTCCGGTAACCAAAAAGCCGTTTTCAGGATCAAAATAATTTTCCAACGACACGATGTCTGCTCCTTCAATATTCCCCTTCAATCGAGCAACACCAATGTCGTAAGGAAGGAATTGGTCTTGTAGGGTAGGGTTCCTGCGCGCTGTAGTATAAGTAAAACGGAAGTTATCGTTGTCAAAGGCTGTAACAACCGCACTTACTGCAGGAGTAAAGAAAGGATCAAAATTTTGGTGGTCATCGTAACGCAGTGATCCAATCAGCTTTATGTCGTCTATAAAGCCAAGCTCCCTGTCCATTAACAGGTCTTTCTCGAAGTTTATAAAAGCGCCATATTCAAAAACAGAGATATCTGTAAAGCCTTTCGACTCATCGTTAGCATCAACTAAGGTGTCCGAGAAAATAGTTCCAAAAGAGTTTGGATCGTATAATCGGTAATTAGCGCCAAACTTGAAGGTTTCGGGCAACAAGTAATATTCTTTGGAAAGGTCGAAGTTGAATTTCGCTTCAATGTGTTGCAGTTTGGATTCATCTACAAAGCGCGTTCCCCCTTCTCGGAAAGATGGATTAGACACGATAGCCTGGAATGCAGAGTCAAATTCTACGGTTCCGGGCCTTAAGTAGGGCTTTCCATTGGGGCTGTTGCCCGGACCATCTGCAAAAGCTCGTGCAAAAGCCAAACTCTGCTCATGAGAATAGCTGCTGTCCCTGAATGCTTCTCGGTAGCCGCGTAAAAAATCTGAATACCAGAGGTTATCTGTTTTTTGCTGTTGCAATAACTGTTGTCCTGTAAATACAACATCATAGGAGTTACCTGCATTTTCAAGTGTCTGGTAAGCTCGTAACAGGAAATTATCTCCGTACCATTCCACTTTTTGCTGATTGAAGGTAATATCCTTCACAGAGTAGCGGTTATCTCCCTGGTAAACAGTAGTTCCTTTTGCGTAATT
>JBMYJC010000128.1:2672-6099 GCA_049594055.1 Luteibaculum sp.
GCCAATACATTACTGTTCCCCATTTTTTTGGGAGCCTGTAATATGCTGATCCCTGAAGTTTTAATGAGAAAGTATTGTAATCGGCTAAATCAATCTCCCGGTATCCGGTACGATAAACCGCTGTTGGTCGGTCAGCTCCTTCTAAACCAGCCGATCCGGCAGAGAAAATTGCCGTTCTTGATCCATATCGAGACTCACCGTACACGTTAATTGCATCATAGCCGCTAAACCCAAGTCGAACGGTGTCTGCAATAAAAAATTCTGTGCTAGAGGTTGTATCATAATTGTCGGCCACCCAATCGTATGCCTCCAGGTAATAGGCGTTTAGCTTAAAAGCAAAACGATCTTTTAAGTACCTGTTACTAAAGCGTCCCAAAGAGTTTTGAAGTTCATCCCCCCTGTCTTCGCTAACTTCTTGCACAACATGGGCATAGCGTCCTGCCAGCTCAACAAAATTTCTTTCCGCTCCTTTTACTTGAATCTCCAAGCCCTCGTATTTGTATGGGTCTTTGGTTGTCATATCTATAACCCCATTAAAGGCGTTTGGGCCGTAAGTTGCAGAGTTAGCACCCACAACAATATCTACCTTCTCTACATCCAGCTCAGAAACCCCTACAAAGTTCCCAAGGGAGAAGTTAAGACCAGGAGCTTGGTTATCTACACCATCAATTAATTGTACGGTTCGCACCGGGCTAGTGGAGTTAAACCCTCGTGTATTGATGATTTTAAATCCAAGTGAAGCGGAGGTCATATCCACCCCTTTTAAATTGGCTAACCCTTCGTAAAATCCAGAAGCTGGTGTTTGCTTTATTTCCTTGATCCCCATTCTCTCAATGGTAACCGGAGCCTCTCTTAATTTCTCCTCAACGCGTTGCCCCACAATCTTCACCTCCTTCATTAAAACCTGGTCGGAGGCCAGGGAAACTTCAATGAATTGGTTCACTTTTGTAACGGTAACCTCTTTTGGTTGATAGCCGAGAAAACTTACAACAAGTTGAGTAGGAGGTGCACCTGGAATTTTCAATTCAAAGGTTCCGTCAATGCCGGTAGTAACACCCGATGTTTTGCCTTTTATAATTACAGCGGCACCAATCAAAGTCTCGTTAGATTCGGCATCTTTTACAACTCCGGTAACCTTGTACTGACCAACGGTCAGCGCGTTAATTGCAAGCAAAAAAATGGCAGTAGCAACAACTCTAATAAAATTCATAAATCGTGTTTTCGTAAGCCAGGTCTGACAAAGGAATCGCTAAATAAGATTATTTTTCCTGAAATGTAAACCTCAGGGTAACATTTTATTTGCCTGGGATTTCAAGCCTTATGTTTTTTGAAACTCTTGAAATCGCCCTCAAACATTTCGTAACTCAGGTGCTGTATTTTTAGACCTCCGTTGAATTTTTCGGACTTACTGTTGGCTTTTAGGCCAATAGATTTTGTGGCCTTTATGTCCGAAGAGATTAAATGGCATTTTGAACCGGGATAGTACTTTTTTAAACTGTTACCTATTTCTGTGTACAACTCTTCCAATTCCTCAGTTTGCATTCGCTCATTGTAGGGTGGATTTAAAACTATCAAGCAGTTCTCGCCCGGACTTACCCGCGGTCGATTAAAAAAGCTGCCTTCGGTAAAAATTATTTGGTCGCTTTGCATAGCCCTACGCGCATTGCTTCTCGCTTTGCCCAGCACCTCGGAGTCAATGTCACTCGCCACAATCTTCTTAGAGTTTTTGTTTTCCTTGGCGATGATATTCTTAATTGCTTGGTTAAAATCTCCACGATTAAACTCCCGCCAGCCCATAAATCCAAACCATTTGCGGTCTTTGTTGGGTGCCACATTTCTTGCAATTAAAGCAGCTTCAATGGCAAACGTGCCAGAACCACACATGGGGTCGCGCAATTCTTGAAAGTTGGGCCACCCAGCTTCCAATAAAATTCCAGCAGCTAAACATTCATTAAGTGGGGCAATACCGGTTTCCAGTTTATAACCGCGTTTAAAAAGAGGTATATCATTTGCGTTAAGGCCAACGCGCACTTTCTCATTAAAAATATGCAGGTGGATGACTAAATCGGGATTTTCAAAACTCACATTAGGCCTGGCCTTAAAATGTTTTTGAAAAAGGTCTGCAACGGCATCTTTGCATTTTAAGGCCACGTATTTAGAGTGATTAAAAAATTCGCTTTGCACTATGGCTTCCACCCTAAATGTTCCATTTTTATGTAGGATAGAAGGCCAGTTAAATGCAAAAATTTCTTTGTAAAGCTGCTCTGGATTTCTAGCGTTGAATTCAAACAACTCACAAATTACAGCATTAGCAGTACGCAAGCTGGGAATGATCTCGTAACACTCGGCTAAACTGGCTTCAAACTTCACCGCCCGGTTAAGCACTTCCGTTTGTTTTGCTCCTAGCTGCTTTAATTCAGCTTCTAATATTTGCTCCAGACCAAAAAAGGTCTTTGCCACCCAATTTTTGTATTCCATGTTTAGCCCCCCGATTTTTTGGCTTTGTATCCTTGTTTATTCAGGAAATCCATGATTTTATCTCGCTTGTCGCCCTGAATAATGATCTCGCCATCTTTAGCCGAGCCCCCCGTTCCACAAGCTTGTTTTATTTGCTTGGCTAGATCTTTTAAATCATCCTCCGAGCCAATGAAGCCTCTAATAATACTGGCTTCCTTTCCTCCTCGGTTTTTTTTATCCAACCATACTCTCAAATCCTGCTCTTCGGGAGGAAGAGTTTCTTCCGCCTCTTCTTCGTGGTCGAACTCAAAATCTGGATTGGTGCTAAAAACCATTCCGCTGTTGCTCTTCTTACGCTTTCCCATTTGCTAATTCTTTTTCCAGGTTTTTAATCTGATAACGATGATGCTCCCAATGATCTTTTAGAAATCGAAATGTGGCTTTGGTTCCAAGCCATCCTGCCCGCGGGTGTCTAAATACCGCTTTTCCAGACCATTTTCCGGGGATTTTATCTAAAATTTCTTCCCCCAAACTTGCCAATGCAGTGTACTTCTCCTTTAGTACTTCAAAGTCTGTGTCCTTGTCTGGTTCAGGAAGTTTTGATGGTGCTTTTACTTTCTTATCGGAACGTAAAAACCGGGAGAGCAGAATATCCGCAACGTAGTTTTTAATCGCCAGGGATTTTGGGACATCCTTGGTGTTTTCCAACTGCTTATTTAAAAAGTTAAAGGTTCCTTTTTGGGAGAGATATAAATGATTTAATACTTGAATTGCCGACCAGGAATTTTCGTTAGGAGCAGCATACAATTGCTCTTTAGGCCAGGTTGAAAGCTTATTTATGTCTTCCTTTTGCATTTGGCATAAATCTTTAAACAGCTTTCTGCTTTTTGGGTGTTTGCCTGCCATATTATCTAAGTTTTGATAGTAGCTCTGGAATTTCTGGATGGTCTGTTACCGTATCCAAAGCATT
>JBMYJC010000129.1:0-6089 GCA_049594055.1 Luteibaculum sp.
GGCAATCTCGGTTGGATGATGCGCATAGTCGTCTATTAACACTTTGTTTGCTTGGTCCAAAATGGTTTCAAACCGGCGTTTTACTCCTGCAAAAGTTTCCATGGCGCTGATGATTTTTTGACTGGGAATTTCCAAGGCCTTACAAATGCAAATGGCAGCCAAGGCATTTAGTGCGTTGTGTTTTCCTGGAACAGACCAGGAGATTTTTATGGATTCGTTTTCTATTCTGTAATGAATATGGGCTTTGCCATTGCTGTAGTTGATTTCTTCAATGCCGCGTTCTGAGCTGTCGTAAAAAAGAATGCCCTTTTTTATCAGCAAGGATTTTGTGGAAGCATGGGCAAAAATGGGTCCTTCCACCTGCTCTGTAAAGGCAGTAAAGGCTTTGCTTAATTCACTGGCTTCTCCGTAAATGTCTAAATGGTCGGGGTCTACAGAAGTTACGACAGCCATTTTAGGATGCAATCGCAAAAAGCTTCTGTCAAACTCATCGGCTTCGGCAACCAAAAATTCTGGATTTTCATCCATGATGATGTTGCTGCGATAGTTGCTTGCAATGCCTCCAATGAAAGCCAGTATCTTTTTACCCGAGGATTTTAAGGCGTGACTTACAATTGCTGTAGTTGTAGTTTTTCCATGGGTGCCCGCTATAGCTATGGTTGGAATTTCCTGTGATATCCAGCCTAATACTTCACTACGCTTGTGGAAATTAAGCCCCAAGCCTAACAATTGCTTGTAAAGTGAAAAACTGCTTGGGATTGCTGGAGTATAAACCACTGCAGTTTCCGCAATTTTCCAGTGGCCAGGCAGGCTAAAGTTATCACCGCTATAAATTACTGATATGCCTTGCTCCTGAAGTAATTGTGTGACCTCGGTATCCACTTTGTCATACCCAGAGATTTGATAACCCTTTCTATGGAAATACTGGGCGAGCGCACTCATACCAATTCCTCCAATGCCGAGGAAAAACAAGTTTTTATATGTGCGAGAATCACTCATTCAGCAAGGTTTCAATACAACTTATAATCTTATCTACGGCCGAGCTAATGGCAGTTTCTGCTACGTTTTTTTCCAGGCGTTTAAGTTCATCTGGATTTTGCAGTAATGCTTTGGCTTGCTTTAAAAGCTCCTCTTCAACCTGATGCTCATCCACCAATTTTGCAGCCTGCTTATTCACAAGGGTCATGGCGTTTTTAAACTGATGATTCTCTGCAACAAAGGGGGAAGGCACTAGTATGCTTGCTTTTCCTAAGGCTTGAATTTCTGCAATGGCCAAGGCACCTGCCCGACTAACTACCAGGTCGGCTGCCTTGTAGGCAGTGGCCATATCGTCTATAAAAGCAGCAATGGATAAGCCATTTACCTTTTGTTCTAGGCTCTTTAGCTCGTCACTTCGGTTTTCAAAAAACCTTTTACCGCATTGCCAGTAAACCTGGTAGCCCTGTTCGCAAAATTTTTGAACCTGAGCAAAGAGGCATTGGTTAATTTTTAGCGCTCCAAGCGAGCCGCCAATCACCAGTAATGTGGGTTTATCTACTGAAAAGCCCAGTTTGCTTTTTGCTTCTGCCTGGCTAAGATTGCTGTGGATGTTTTGCCTAACCGGATTTCCTGTTAAAACTACTTTTTGTGCTGGGAAATACTTTTTGGCTTCTGGGTAAGCAATGCAAATCTTATCTACTGATTTTCCCAATATTTTATTGGTGATACCCGCATAAGAATTTTGCTCTTGGATTAGGGTCTTTATCTTTTTTCGGGTAGCGGCAAAGAGTAGAGGGCCGCTTGCATATCCGCCAACACCAATGGCCAATTGTGGTTGAAATTCGTTGAGAAGTTTCCTGGACTTTGCGATGCTATTCATCACTTTAATCGGAAACTTTAGGTTGTCTAAGCTAAAAGATCGCTTTAGGCCTTGGATGTCCAGTCCAACAATATCATAACCGGCTTTAGGAACCCGTTCCATCTCCATTTTACCTAAGGCGCCCACAAATTTTATTTCCACCCCAGGGTATTTTTCCTTCAGCCCATCTGCAATTGCCAGGGCGGGAAAAATGTGGCCTCCAGTTCCGCCACCGCTTATGATTACTCTACGCAGTTGCATGTTGGACTTTGTAATTTTTTAGATTGGAATAAGGCTCATCGTAAACCGAGCGGCTAACACTCAATATCATTCCAATGGCGATGCAGGTAAACAGGGTTGAAGTACCTCCTAAACTCACCAGTGGCAAAGGTTGCCCCGTAACCGGAATTACATTGGCTGCAACCGCCATATTAGTTAGTGCCTGAAACACGATGAGCATGCTTAGACCCATTACCACATAACGGCCAAAGGGTTTATCGCATTTAGTAGCTATTCTTATGGATCTTAAAAGAAAAATGAGGTATAGTAGCACCAGACCAAATCCACCCACAATAGAGCCATACTCTTCTATGATGAAAGCGTAGATCATGTCGGAATAGGGGTGCGGCAGGAAGTTTCTGCTATTTCCTTTACCGGGCCCGTTAGGGAGGAGCCCACCACTTGCAATGGCGTATTTGGCGTGTTCTACCTGATAATTAGTTTGGGCATCATCACTGCCAAAGCTCTCAATTCTACTTTTCCAGGTAGCCATACGCGGAAGTAAATCCGGATAGGCAGCGGCTAATTGAATAGTTAGAAAAAGTGCTCCAACCGCTAAGCCAAAAACAGCAAATAGTTGTTTTAAGGGCACACCAGCTATAAACATGAGGAAATAGCACACAACGGCCAGTAAAAGGGCTGTAGAAAAGTTAGCTGGAAGGATAAGTCCGCAAATCACAGCAATTGCCGCGGATCCCGGAATCAATACCTTTTTTATATCGCTTAGGTTTTCCCGTTGCGCAGATAGGAGTCTGGACAAGAAAAGTATAAGGACGATTTTTGCTAGATCCGAAGTTTGAAAACTCATGTTAATACCCGGAATCATTAGCCAGCGGTTGGCATTGTTAATGCTGCTTCCCTTGAGTAATGTAAAGAGTAACAATCCGGCACTGACCCATATTAACAGTACCGAGATTTTGGAAAAGTAGGTGTACCTCACTTTGTGAATTAGGTACATCATTCCAAAAGCTAGGATCAGGATTACGCAATGCTTAAAAATGATTTGCTCTGGTAAGCCGTTTGACTTCTTAAAAGCCAAGGCCGACACCGAGCTATAAACCGCCAAAATGGATACGATGCCCAATACAAAGCTCAGTAACCAAATGCGTTTATCTCCGCTTATATTTTTAAGCAATTCTTTCATCTATAGCGATCTTACCGCGGCCTTAAATTGATTTCCCCTGTCCTCATAATTCTCAAATAAATCAAAGCTTGCGCAGGCAGGTGATAGCAGTACGCAATAGCCCTTTTTCCCCAATTGGTAGGCCGTTTCCACAGCTTGCTTAGCTGAGGTGGTTTCGACAATGGTGGGAATGATACCAGAGAATTTGTCAATGATTTTACTGTTGTCTTTTCCAAGGCAGATCATGGCTTTCACCTTCTCGCCTACCAGTGGAATAAGCTCTGCGTAGTTGTTGCCTTTATCTACACCTCCCACAATCCAGATGGTAGGTTTATCCATGCTCTCCAAAGCCCACCAGGTAGAGTTTACATTGGTCGCCTTGCTGTCGTTTATAAATTCAATTCCGTGAATGCTTGCAACAAATTCTAATCGGTGTGGAATACCCTGAAAGTTTTGCAAGGAGTCTCGTACAGCTTCTTTTCTGATGTTGAGCAAATTTGCTGCAACACCAGCAGCCATAGCGTTTTGCACGTTATGCTTTCCGTGCAGAGCAAGTTCAATGATGGACATAGATATGGGGTTTTTAGCGGATTTTATAATGAGTTCTTTGTCTTTTAGGTAAGCACCGTTTTGTTCGCTTTTTATGCTGAAGCTGTAGCTTGTACTTTGCGATTTGTCGTGTGATAAATAAGCCTGCGTCAACTCGTCATCGGCATTGATGACTTTGAACTGATTGCTGTTTTGATTTTTAAAGAGTGAGATTTTGGATTGGGCATATTTGCCAACATCTCCAGCGTATCGATCTAAATGATCTGGCGTGATGTTGCAAAGCACGGCCACATCGGGGGCAAAATTTCGTAGCCCGTCAATTTGAAAACTGGAGATTTCCAATACCCAGAAATCTTTGTCTCCTGCCACCAGCTGCCGTGCCCAACTTTTTCCAATGTTTCCCGCCAGGCCAACATTAACTCCGGCTCTTTCCAACATGTCGAAAAGCCACATGGTGGTGGTAGATTTTCCGTTGCTACCAGTTATGGCTGCGGTTTTACCTTTGCTATACCTGGCGGCAAATTCTATCTCATCTTCCCAGGGAATATGTTTGCGTCTCGCCTCTAAAATCAAGGGGGCATTTTCTGGAATTCCGGGGCTTTTAATAATCAGCTCAACGTCATCCAGGATATTCTCTCCATGTTGGTTTTCCTCAAACGCTATGGCAGCCTTCTCCAGGTCTTGTTTATGCTTTTCAGCAATGGCGCTTTTGTCTGAAACAAAAACATCCCAGCCCTCCTTTTTAGCTAAAAGAGCAGCACCTGTACCACTTTCTCCGGCACCTAGTATGAGGAGCTTTTTGTTCATTAGCGCAGTTTGAGGGTTACAATGGTTAATACGGCCAGCATGAGTCCTACAATCCAAAAGCGGGCAACAATTTTGGATTCGTGCATTCCTTTTTTCTGGTAGTGGTGGTGGAGCGGAGACATGAGCAAAATGCGTTTTCCTTCCCCAAATTTTTTCTTAGTGTATTTGAAGTAGGACACTTGTAGGATTACCGATAGATTCTCAATTAAGAATACCCCACATAACACGGGTATAAGCAACTCCTTTCTTATCGCAATGGCGAAAACGGCAATGATACCTCCCAGAGCTAGGCTGCCGGTATCACCCATAAATACTTTAGCGGGATAGGCATTGTACCACAGGAAGCCAATGCACGCACCAACAAAAGCGCTAATAAAAACCACCAGTTCTCCCGCTTTGGGGATGTACATGATATTGAGGTAATCGGAGAAAATATAGTTACCCGATAGATAGGCCAGAACAGCCAGGGTAATTCCAATAATGGCAGAGGTTCCCGTGGCTAAACCGTCCAGGCCATCCGTTATGTTGGCGCCATTGGATACGGCTGTTGTAATAAAAATGACTACGGGAATAAAAATCAGCCAGGCGTAATCGGCCGCTTTTTCCCCTAAAAACCAGAGTAGCCAGGAGTAATCAAACTCGTTGTCTTTGACAAAGGGAATGGTAGTAGTAACATTTTTCTCTGTTTTCCACTCGTATTCCATGGCCGCGTCATTCTGGCCAAAAAGGCTTTGATTTACCCTGCTTTCATTGGTTTTTGTTACAACATCCGGGTGGAAATAGAGCACCGTACCCACGATAATTCCGATGGTTACCTGTCCAACGACCTTAAAAGCACCAGCTAAGCCTTTTTTCTTCTTTCTAAATACCTTGATGTAATCGTCTAGAAAGCCAATACCGCCAAGCCAAACCGAAGAAAATAGTAGCAGTTGGACGTAAACGTTGGTAAGGTCTGCAAATAGGAGGGTAGGAAAAATAATGCTGGCCAGAATAATCAATCCACCCATGGTTGGTGTGCCTTGCTTTTCTTTTTGACCATCCAGTCCGAGGTCTCTTACGGTTTCCCCCACCTGTTTTTTAAGCAAAAGGCGTATCAGTCTATTTCCAAATAGCATGGATATGATAAGACTGCAGATAATGCTCATTCCCGCTCTAAAAGAGATGTATTGGAAAACACCTGCTCCGGGGAAGTCGTAGGTTTCGTGGAGATATGTAAAGAGGTGGTAGAGCATTATTTGTTGAGATGGATTAGGGTTTTACGTACAACTTCGGCATCGTCAAAGGAGTGTTTTACCCCGTTTATTTCCTGGTATGTTTCATGTCCTTTTCCGGCAATCAAAACCACATCGTTGGGTTGTGCCTCTCGTAGCGCGGCTTTAATCGCCTCAGCGCGGTCCTCTATCACCGTATACTTCATAAAGTGCTGGGCAGCAACCCCCACTTTCATATCCTCTATAATGGCCTTAGGGTCCTCTGTCCTGGGGTTGTCTGAAG
>JBMYJC010000130.1:0-6023 GCA_049594055.1 Luteibaculum sp.
CGTTGCGGTTGAGTTGAAAAACACTCTGAAAACCGGCATCCTGTTTTACTTGCAAGATTTTTTGCTGGCCAACTACCCAAAAGGGTAGAAAAACCAATAAAAAAAAAGCGAAAACAGCTTTAACCATTAGACTTTGCGTTTGATCCACACAATTCCCTGCAGTAAAATTCCTGCGGAAGCCAACATCCCTAAAAAGTACCAGGTTAATTCCAGGCTAGACCAAATAAAATTTAGAGCAACTACTACAGCAGTATATCCAAATAGGAAAAGACAAACTTTACCATGGCTTTTTTTGCCATTGATAAGGATGTGATGCACATGGTTTTTATCGGGCGAAAAAGGAGAAACACCGCGCATGGCACGGGTAGCAAATACCCTAAGCGTATCCAAAAGGGGGTAACAAAGAATAGACATTGCCAAAACTGGTTTGGAAATCCCAATTAAATAGTCCGCTTCTGGTAGTCGCTGATAATTGATCATTTTAATGGCCAAAATTGCCATTACAAAGCCTATCACCAAGGAACCAGAATCGCCCATAAATATGCGCGCAGGCGAAAAATTGAAAACCAGAAAGCCCATTAAGGATCCGGCCAGAGCAATGGCCAGGGTGGTCCAAAACAAATCGCCACACTGGTAAAAATAGAATCCGAAGAAGCAACTGGCCAGACAGCCAATTCCTGCAGCTAAACCGTCTATTCCATCAATTAAATTCATGGAATTAATTATAACGATATAGGTGAAAATACTAAGCGAATAACTAACAATGTTGGGCAAGTCATGAATTCCGAAGAGCCCACTCATGTTTACAATACGGATATCGGCCAGATATACCAGTATAAAACCAACAATGAGGTGCCCAATTAGCTTTTTAAGTGCTGATAAACCCGTAATATCATCCTTTAGCCCGATGTAAAACAGAATTACCACACAGGACATCAGGTAACGAAACTCGTTTCCAGTAGAGACATCCGTAACTGGGGCAAACAGGGAAAAGGTGACTAAAAAGCAGGCGAAAATTGCCACCCCACCAATGGTCGGGGTTGAAATGGCGTGTACCTTTCTTTTTCTATCGGGCACATCTACCAAATGCTTGATTTTAGCCACCTTAATAACTACCGGTGTAGCTATCAGCATCATGATTAATCCGCAAAAGAAAACTTCAAACATGAGGTATTAAAAATCGAAGTTGGCAGGGCTAAAATTGGTGGACAAACTAACGTAAAAATTACGTAATCCATTATAACTTGGATGGGAGAGGTAACCAAGGGCAAAACGCATGCCGTTACTTGGGTTAATTTCAAAACTCAATTGTGCATTGGTAATTTCAGCTTTATCTTTTTGCAGAGGCATATAGTCTCCAAGACTCTGTTGAGAAAGAACAAATGAGAATCTTCCATAATGCATGTCCATGCTAAATGTTAAACGCGCTCTGGCGAGATTTAGCAAACCTGGGGCATAACCCTGATGGGTTAAAAATTCCGTATTAAAACCTTCCTCTGGCACGCTATACAAGGACATGTCCGCAAAAAGGTAAAACACCTTTTTATTCGAAAAAAGATCTTTTTGGCGGTCCTTTGTTAGGGCACTTTGATAAAGGCCAATGCGTGTTCCATAACCATAACCCAGTTTAGTCCATTTATAACCAACAAAGCTTGCATAAAGGCGTCCAAAGAAAAACAGGTGTCGGTCGCTTTCCTGGTATTTATTAAACTCCAAGCTTTGGTAGGAAGCCGAGAGCGAATCATCGCTACTTAGAATTCCGTACAGACCAGGAATAGGATTCAGGCTTGTTGCCTGAAAGTTTCGGGAGCTGCCATCCATGTTTTGACGCTGAGAAATAAAGCTCTCCTTAAAACGAATATTTAGCCCTCTTAAACCCTCCCAGGACAAGGCGCTTGCGGTAAGTGCCCGTGTATAAAAAGGTGCCTCGGCACTAGCGGTTGACGGCAGGCGTACCAGGTTTTGCAAGCGGCTGAATGTAAGTTGGTAAGTCCATGGCGACACCCCATCCTCTTTAGAACCAAAATCCCAAATAAGCCCAGCATAAGGTTTGGATATTCCATAAGCACTACCGGCAAATTGACTGTATGGAAGGGCGTGCATGGCAGGCCCATAACCCAACTCAAACCTAAAACGAGGAAGCAGCGCATAAGAGAAATCTGCTGTTACACGGCTGTAATCGTAGCCATCCTCTTTAAAGCGTTTCCACCTGCCGTGCCAAGCTGCAGATTCAGTTAATTCAAAAACAGTGCTAATATTTTCGGTTGGATTATAGTCTTGTACCTCAACAATGCTGGTTGACAAACGCATTTTGTTGGAACGAGCTACTAGAGAAACACCACGACCATTTCTATACCAGTCAGATCGGGTATCTAGAATTTGCTCCACTACTGGGTTAATCCGAAAATCTATCCCAGCATCAGAGAAGCGAACCCAATCTTTGCGAATTAAGCGATCAGCAATACTATACTTCTCCCAAACAAAGGAGGAGTCTTGACCCTGGGCAGCAAGTGCCAGGAAAAGAGAAAAAAAAACTGAAAAAAACTTAGACCTGCTCTGCAGCATACTTTTCTTTAAACTCCTCATAAACTTGGCTAATTCCTGTTTCCAGAGAAATTTTAGCCTTCCATCCTAGTTTATGCAGACGGCTTACATCCATCAATTTACGTGGAGTACCATCGGGTTTAGAAAGGTCGTGTTCAATTTTACCCTCATAACCCACGATGCGCTTAATTATGTTGGCCAAATCCAAAATACTTAGGTCTTCACCCACCCCTACATTTAGAAACTGCTTCTCATCGTAGTTTTCCATGAGAAAGAGGCATGCCTCTGCCAGGTCATCCACGTGCAAAAACTCTCTTTTAGGAGAACCCGTACCCCAGATGGTTACGCTGGGCTCCTGATTAATTTTTGCTTCGTGAAACTTGCGGATTAAAGCAGGTAATACGTGAGAGTTTTTCGGGTGATAATTGTCGTTTGGCCCATACAAATTGGTAGGCATGGCCGAGATAAAATTCCTACCATACTGGTTTCTGTATTCCTCGCACAGCTTGATACCCGCTATTTTAGCAATGGCATAGGGCTCGTTAGTTGGCTCCAATTCAGCGGTTAACAAATACTCCTCCTTTAAGGGTTGCGGAGCCATTTTGGGATAAATACAAGACGATCCCAGGAATAAGAGCTTCTCGGTGTTAAACTCGTGTGCAGCGTGAATGATATTCGCTGCAATAAGCAGGTTGTCGTAAATAAAGTCTGCGCGATAGGTATTGTTGGCAACAATGCCCCCAACCTTGGCTGCCGCCAAAAAAACATATTCCGGTCTTTCGGCTGCAAAAAAGCCCTGTACCGCGGCCTGATTGCGCAAATCTAGATCCTTACTGCTGCGATAAACAATGTTTTGGTAGCCCTCGCTTTTCAGTTTTCTAACAATGGCAGAACCAACCATACCTCGGTGTCCGGCCACATAAATCTTAGCCGATTTATTCATGATAATTCATGATTTTATGTCCACCCTTTAGCAGGTATTTATCTCTCTCAAACAATTCCAGGTCCGCCTTTACCATATCCTTCACCAGCGAGTTAAGGTCATGTTTTGGCTCCCAACCCAATTCATTCTTGGCTTTGGTAGCATCACCAACCAAAAGGTCTACCTCTGCAGGACGATAATAGCGTTTGTCAATCTCAACAATGGTTTTGCCCGTTTTGCGGTCTATTCCCTTTTCCTCTGCGTCTGTACCTTTCCATTCCACCTCAATGCCAGCTTCCTTAAAAGCCAGGGTCGCAAAATGTCTCACCTCGTAGGTTTTCCCCGTAGCTAAAACATAGTCGTCTGCTTTGTCCTGCTGCAACATACGCCACATGCCTTCTACGTAATCTTTGGCATGGCCCCAATCTCTTTTTGCATCCAGGTTGCCCAGATATATTTTATCCTGAAGTCCTAATTTAATTTTAGCTACACCCCGAGTAATTTTACGCGTAACAAATGTTTCTCCTCGCAAAGGAGATTCGTGATTAAAGAGAATTCCGTTACATGCAAACATGTCATAGGCTTCACGGTAGTTTTTTACAATCCAGAAAGCATACAATTTTGCCACACCGTAAGGCGATCTCGGATAGAAAGGAGTAGTTTCTTTCTGTGGAATTTCTTGCACCAATCCATACAATTCGGAAGTACTGGCCTGGTAGAACTTGGTTTTTTTCTCCAAGCCACAAATTCTAATTGCTTCTAGCAAACGCAGGGTTCCGATAGCATCAGAGTTAGCCGTGTATTCCGGCATTTCGAAAGAAACCTGCACGTGGCTTTGGGCGGCCAGGTTGTAAATCTCATCTGGCTTAACCTCCTGCACAATGCGAATGAGGTTAGTAGAATCCGTTAAATCCGAGTAATGTAAGGTTAGGTTTACATTTTCCTCGTGTGGATCCTGGTATAAATGATCTATTCTATCTGTATTAAAAAGAGAGGAACGCCTTTTAAGGCCGTGCACCTCGTATCCTTTTTTTAATAATAACTCGGCTAAATAAGCACCGTCTTGTCCGGTAACTCCCGTAATAAGGGCAACTTTTCCCATGTTTATTGCTTAAAACTGCTAAGCCGCAAACTTACGGGAAGTATTTTAAGACTGCATGAATTAATTGGCCTTTTCAGATTCCGGGCTATGATCCCGGCAACCTCAATCATGAATAATTTGGTTTTTCGCCATTTCCCGCAGGGTTTCTATACGGTCTGCATCAGTCGCTTTTTTATCTCTTCGCCAGCGATTTATTCTAGGAAAACGAGTGGCTACACCCGATTTGTGCCTTTTAGATTCTTGGATTCCCTCAAAAGCTACCTCAAAAACCAATTCGGGTTTTACACTGCGCACAGGCCCAAAACGTTCTTTGGTGTTGGCTTTTATAAAACGATCCACCTCTAGTAATTCCTCATCGGTTAAACCCGAATATGCCTTAGCCACCACCAAGAGCTGATCGCCATCCCAAACAGCCAAACTATAATCGGTGTAGAGGTTTGCTCTTCGCCCTCTTCCAGCCTGTGCATAAAGTAACACTGCGTCTATGGTAAAGGGTTCGCATTTGAATTTAAACCAGGTATCGCTTACTCTTCCAATTTTGTAATCGCTATCCAAGCGCTTTAGCATAAGCCCCTCGGCCCCGATATTTCTGGCATCCGACCTCCATTTTTCAACTTCCGACCAGCTCTTTGGATACAATCGCTGTGAGATTTTTAATGAAGTGTTTTTTGCCAAATCCTCCAGTATATCCCTCCTTTCTGATTGAGTTTTCCCTCGGATTTCTGTTCCATTCCACTCCAATACATCGTATGCAAAAAAGCCTACGGGATTTTCACGCAATAATCTGGGGCTTAAGGTTTTCCGGTTTAAGCGTGTTTGCAAAACATTAAAGGGAAGAATCTTTTCGTTTTTTATCGGGAGCAATTCCCCGTCCAAAACAAAGTCAGATTTAAAATCGCTGAAAAATTCCAGCAACTCTGGGAACTGCGGACTCACCAATTCCTCTCCCCTTGACCAAATACATACTTCTCCGTCCCTTTTTACAATTTGCCCGCGTATTCCATCCCATTTGTATTCCACCAACCAGGCGGTGGGATCTCCCATTTCCTGCCAGGATTTATCCAACTGCTTGGCCAACATAAAAGGATAAGGCTTTGCTTTTTCAAAGGATTTATCGCTTTTAGTGAGCAATTCCTCCAAGGAACCCTGCTGTGGAGACCACTTCCCCATTAACCTCAAGGCAACATCTTCGTACGGAATATTGTACGCGTCAGCCAAGCTTTTGTGTATGGTGATTTTAGCTACACCAACCCGGTAACCCCCGGTTAGGAGTTTGTTAAACACAAAACGATATTCAGCATTGTAATCGCTCCACTTTTGTTGAACGAAGGCTCGCAGATTCCCTTCCCCTTTAACTTTTGCCGTTATGATCTGCTCCATAATCTCAGCCAGGGATTCCTTTAGCTGCTCTTTTTCACCCTCTATTGGCAGCAACTTGGAAATAGTTTCAGCAGA
>JBMYJC010000131.1:0-6019 GCA_049594055.1 Luteibaculum sp.
CTCCTCTCTCCTCTCTCCTCTCTCCTCTCTCCTCTCTCCTCTCTCCTCTCTCCTCCCTACTCCATTATCTTTCCTTTCAAATCACCACTCAAAATCCTCTTCATGGTCCTTGGGGCATTGTTTGTAATCGTCCAGAAAAGCATCTATTTGATCCTTGGTCACATTGGGCATACAGATGATATGACAGATGTCCCCTTCTGTTGCCAGCTGCCATTTATCGCGCAGTGTTCTGGGAACCTTGGGTAAAACAACTGTAATGGCGCCAGGATTTCGCCAGGCATTAACTCCCATATCTTTTAGTTTTTGCTCGCAATATTTGGCCACTTCCAAACCGTGCTCGTAACGCGCTTTCATTCCTTCCAGCCCTAATTTCTTTAATGCATACCATAAAAAGAGTGGAGAATGGCCATTCCTGGATCCTGTGATGGTAGTATCTGAGGAACCTATGTATGAAATACCATGGGCAATTCTATCTCGGTTGGATTTTTTGGCCACAATGACTCCCGAAGGAATTGGGCAACCAATAAACTTGTGTCCGCTAATGGAAATAGAGTCCGAACCATCTTTAAAATCGAAGGGTAGTTTGGGATTCATAAATGCTCCGTATGAACCGGCTAAAGCTGCATCGCAGTGGATGTAGTGATCTTGAATGGCTAGGTTTTTAATGATGGATTTGATTCTGCTCACATCATCCTTCGCTTCTTTCATGGTGGTACCAAAGGTGGCTAGCACAATAACCGGCTTATGCCGATTCATGCGAATGGTGTTCTCAAAATCTTCGTAATCCATCTCCCCATTGGGCTGCGACTTAATAACTATGCTTGGAATATTTAGCAGGTGGATATTTTTCTTAACGCTGTAGTGGGTAGATTCTGAATAATACACCAAGCCCTTGGGATGCAGTTCTCGGGCTAAATAAAGTCCGTACAAATTACTCTCAGAACCTCCGTTTGTAACGTAACCCCAATAATCTTTAGGGTTTGCTCTAAAAAGCTTGGCAAAAAAAGCAACTACTTCCCTTTCCAGGGGGTGCGTTTCTACCTTGTAGGTTCCCACCTCAAAGGGATCGCCAATATTATTGATGGCCAGGGCCAAAAAGTCAGCAATTTCCGAATAGTCAAAATCGCTGGCTACGGGATAACCCAAACAGCGTTTGCTAGCATCTTCTGTAATCTCCTTTAACTCTACAATGCGTTTTTGATCTGCCGGGTTTAAAGATTTAATTCCTGAGTTCATAGGCTGCCTTTGGGCAAATATAGGTTTATGCTAACGGCAGTCCGGAAATCAAATATTCCCCCGAAAAAATTGAGGCATAAAAAACCCCGGAATAAGTTGGGCTTACCGGGGTTCTGCGAGTAGCGAGTAAAAAGACTTTTTAGTTCTTACTCACCTTAAAAACTTCTTTACCTAGGTTGGATTTTACCACAATGTAATACAGGCCAGTAGCCCATTCTTCTGTATTCAAGCTGATAACACCCATTTCATCAAAACCATTTTTATCCACGCTTATTTGTCTACCCATTGGGTCGTGCACGGTAATCTCCAGTCCAACTGCATCCAATTCTTTTGTGCTTTGTAAAAACAAGACCTGCTGAACTGGATTAGGGTAAACTTGAAGTCCGTAATTAAAATTTCTTTCTTGAATGGATGCCGCGGTACAACCTCGGGAAGTCACTAAACCTGGACGTCCGTTTTCAATGGCTGAATACATGCGATCTACCTGATCGAAGGTGAACATCACCAAACAATAATCATCGGAATAATCCATATAATTCATATACATCTCCCCATTTTGATCACTTCCACAGGAGTTATTTGGATTCAATGGGAAGGATGAACATCCGTAATTGGCATCTTCTGCAGGTGGGGTATCGTCCACAAAATCATCCCCACAAAAGTCATCCCCCCAAATATGATCTAGGTTTAACCAATGGCCCACTTCGTGAACACCGGTTCTACCCAGGGCATTATCCTCAAAAGGAGGCGAACCTGCTGTTCCGCCAAATCCAAAAGCCCGGTAATCAATAACAACACCGTCCTCCTCGGGAAACGCACTCATACTTGCCGGAGGTGTTGCATAGCCTAATAGGCCGTCCTCACCCAGGTTACAAACCCATATGTTTAAATACCTGGTTGGATCCCAGTTGTCTTTACCTCCTTCAGATGTATATTTCTCATCCTCGTAATTGGTAAAGCTTGTGCGCTGGGTGAAGGTTCTCGTAATTCCATTTGTGGGGTTACCATTTGGGTCTTGCTGAGCTAAACAGAACTCCAGCCCAGAATCGGCCGTGTATAGCCAAAATGGATGGTTTGGCTGCAGAGAATCAGAATTGTTTAACCTAAAGTCCTCGTTTAAGGCCAAAATCTGATTATATATCTGTTGATCTGAAATGTTTTCTTCACTGCTATTGTATAGCACATGTACCACCGTAGGTATAGTCAAAATCGCAGGACCGCCACCCTTCATTTCTCGTTCTGGCCTTTGATATGATGCCTCCAATTTGTTCAAACGCGCATATTCTTTCGCCAATTCAGGGTTTTCTGCAATTTTTTTGGCCTTCAAAATATCGGTTCCACATTTTTGCTTTTGGGCAAATAATCCGTTGCCACCCAAAATTAAGAGCAGCAACAAACCAGTAAATAATTGTTTCATAGCTTAAATTTTACCGGAGAAAAATAATTGCCAGGCTCATTTGAATTTAATTTAATCCACAATCTAAATTGTCTAATTGCAATAGAATTGCTACCGAAAAAAACTCCCGTTTTGGCCCCACAGAAAAAGCGATATCACCGTTTCCTTCAAATTAGCAATCATGTTTAAAACCCTGTTTATCAGTAATATAATGACCTAAGTTCTATATATTTCCGCAAATTGCAGCTTGGAAAGATTGGGCTAATTGCTGAAATAATATTTTAGAATATTATGACTGGATTGACTAGGAAAACCCATTTCTTAAAATATGACAAAAAGGAGCTTTTCAGGGATTTACCAATGCAAGGTTTTCTGGGTTATTAGAAATTCTGGTCTCTAAATTGGTCCACATTCAGGATAAAGCTTGTGAAAAGATTCCAGTAAAAATTACGAGCTCTTTTCTTTTTGTACCTTTACAGGCAAGAAAAGATCGCTTCCTCCATTCCCCCCTTTTCTTTAGAATTTCATTTTTAACTAACAGTCAAAAACTTTAATGGGTAAATCTCAAGAAACATTTAACAAGAAAGAGAAAGAGAAAAAACGTTTAAAAAAACGTCAAGACAAACTTGCAAAGAAAGAAGAGCGTAAGGCACAACCGAAAAAATCATCGCTAGACGATATGATTGCCTACGTGGATGAGTTTGGAAACATCACAGATACTCCACCCGATCTTACCAAAAAGAAAGAGGTTAAAGCCGAA
Organism: Luteibaculum sp.; assembly: GCA_049594055.1. GTDB lineage: Bacteria > Bacteroidota > Bacteroidia > Flavobacteriales_D > Luteibaculaceae > Luteibaculum. The sequence goes on from JBMYJC010000131.1 coordinate 3,393, forward strand.
AACATTGAGCTGGGTGTACCAAGCCGTTCCGAAGAGGATTTTGATCCAATTCGCAAAGGGAAAATAGGGTTCTTTAATGATGAAAAAGGCTTTGGCTTTATCAAAGAGAACGAAACCAATGAGAAGTTCTTTGTGCACATAAGCGCATTAAGCGAGGAAGTAGTAGAAAACGACAAAGTAACTTTTGAAGTGGAGCAGGGTTTAAAAGGATTAAATGCTGTCCGCGTAAAAAAGGTTTAAAATTCATACACACTTTTTCTAACCGATGTTCCCTGCTGGGTTCATCGGTTTTTTTATGCTCTTTTTTACTGACCTAGAACCGAACAGATTCGCCATCTGCCGGAATAAAAATCACCTTACCGGCATCCTCTGCCGCACTCTCTAGTACCGAACGCTTAAGCTGGCAATGGTCTAAAGCTTCCATGTGGGTAGCAATAACTTTAGCTTCCCCACTCGCATTGGCCAGCACAATGCTCTCTTCCGCATCCATTAAAATGCGTTTACCGTTTAAAACTGCAGCACCAGAATTGATAACAATAATATCTGGCTTATGCTGGTTCAATTGTTCCTCAATATCCCCATCCCAAACACAGTCGCCAACAATGTAAATGCTTGGATATCCAGCGGCTTTTAGCACATAACCAGAAACAGGGCCAAGCGCTTTAGCCATCTGCTCATCATGAGCGTGTTTACCTATGGTTCTGTATATACTTATTCCCTCAAAGCTGCTTTTATTTTCTACCACATTCACATTTTCAAACCCCGCGTTCTTAAGCATTTCCAGATCACCGGGTTGGATATATACAGGAAGGTTTTTTGGCAGACGGGCTTTGGCTTCTGCATCAAAATGATCCATGTGCGGATGCGTGAGTAAAACGGCATCAATTCCATCCAAAACCTCCTCCACCGACATTTTTAAATCTATCGTTGGATTGAGGTTTTTACCTGCTTCTACAAAAGACATGAAGCTGTGTTTAGGGCCCAGCATGGGATCTACCAAGATCACCTTACCTGCATAGGATATTTTTAAGGTGGCATTTCTTATTAGCTGGATATCAACTTGTTGCATGGACGGTGTTTTTTGGGCAGAGGCGATGCAAGAAAAACTTACCGCCAGCAGTGTACAAAGGATACGAGTTATCAAGGAATATTTTTTTTGCAAGAGTACGGATCAACGTGGTATAACTAATCCAGGATGACCCAGATATTAGAGCTCAACAAAGCGCCAAACATGGAAAGCTAGCTCTTTTCAATAGGCTAAATACATGGCCAGAAACAGATGATTAAAGAGCAATTTTTCTAGAAGTTTGCCCCATGCAAAAAATATTCACACTACTCCTTTTCGGACTCCTTCTTAACCAGGCTGCAGCCCAAGATTTAAATGAGGATTCGCTTTATATGCGGGCCAATTACGACCAGGTAGAACACTTTATTCCCATGCGCGATGGGGTTAAACTTTACACCTTATTCTACATCCCGAAAGACAAGAGCAAAAAATACCCCATCCTGCTCAATAGAACCTGTTATAATGCCTCAAGAAAATCTAATTGGAAAACTGGTGGACACCCCTCCCAGTTTCTGGTAAGAGATGGCTACATTTTTGCCTTTCAGGATGTTAGAGGCCGCTACCAAAGTGGAGGCCAGTTTAGCACCATGACCCCAAATATTCCCGGAAATAATCCTAAAAACAAAAAGGACATTGATGAGAGTTCTGATACCTATGACGCCATTGAATGGATGTTAAAGAACCTTCCAAACAACAATGGAAAGGTTGGACAATACGGTATTTCCTACCCCGGTTTTTACACAGCTGCCAGCCTACCCGATGCCCACCCGGCCTTGGTCGCATCATCTCCTCAGGCACCCATTTCCGATTTCTTTTTTGATGACTTCCACCACATGGGAGCTTTCTTGCAGAGTTACACCTCGGCATTTGCTGTTTTTGGCTACCAACAAAGCGACACCAATAAGGGCAATTGGTTTGATGAAGAATTGGCGCGCTTCAACAGAGACAGTATCCAAGACGCCTATGCCTTTTATTTGGAGCAAGGGCCCTTAAAAAACATCACAAAAAACTTTCATGCTGATAATTTTTTCTGGAAAGAAGTAATTGAACACCCTAACTACGATGAATTCTGGCAAAAGCGTAACATCCTTCCCCATTTAAAAAACATAGACCACGCGGTAATGACCGTAGGTGGATGGTTTGATGCCGAGGATCTCTATGGTCCACTCAATATTTACAAAGCCATAGAAAGGAATAACCCCAAAGCAAAAAACTCTTTGGTAATGGGGCCATGGGGCCACGGAGATTGGGCAAGGCAAGAAGCGCGATACTACCACAACCACATTTATTTTGGAGACTCCCTTTCCACCCGCTTTTTGCGCGATGTAGAGAGCAAGTTTTTCGCATATCATCTAAAGGACAAAGGCAGCAACAATTTGCCTGAGGCCTATATGTTTGATACCGGATTAAAAACCTGGAAGTCTTTTGACAATTGGCCACCTACTGACATCAGCCCCATTCGTTTAGGCTTTGCCAAAAACGGAAAACTCCTGATTAACAACAAAGGATCTGCACAGGATGCTTTTACTTATGTAAGCGACCCTAATAAACCGGTTCCCTA
>JBMYJC010000132.1:0-6017 GCA_049594055.1 Luteibaculum sp.
TTACACAACCGTTGTAAGCTTACTGGAAGACCAAGAGGATACATGCGTCAGTTTGGGATTAGCCGTGTAACATTCCGCGAAATGGCGGTTGAAGGGTTAATACCCGGTGTTAAAAAAGCGAGTTGGTAATTAAAGAAGGGAAAGAAGATGTTCAGTGATCCAATAGCAGATTATCTAACCCGTATTAGAAATGCCGGAATGGCAAGGAAAAGGGTTGTGGAAATACCAGGTTCGAATATCAAGCGCGATATGACTCGCATCTTGTTTGAGAAAGGTTATATCCTAAGCTACAAATTTGAAGACGACGGAAAACAAGGGGTAATTAAAATTGCCCTTAAGTACCATAAGGAGTCAAAAGAGCCCGTAATAAAAGAAATGAAGAGAGTAAGTTCTCCAGGTTTAAGGAAGTATGCCGGATCTGAAAACCTACCTCGCGTTCTTAATGGTTTGGGTATCGCAATACTATCTACCTCTAAAGGGGTAATGACGGATAAAGAAGCAAGAAAAGAAAATGTAGGTGGCGAAGTACTTTGCTACGTTCACTAAAAAACATTTGTCATGTCTAGAATTGGAAAAGCGCCCGTAAAAATTGGGTCTGGAGTAGATGTAAAAATCTCAGACAAAAATGTGGTTACCGTTAAAGGGCCAAAGGGAGAGTTAACTCAAGTGGTTGACCGGGCAATAGGTGTTGAAGTAAAGGACGGAGAAATTTTAGTTTCTAGACCTTCCGAGGCGAAGCCTCATAAAGCAAAACACGGATTGTACCGCGCCATATTAAGTAACATGGTAACAGGTGTTACCAAAGGTTACGAAGAGCAACTGGAATTGGTTGGGGTTGGATACCGTGCCAATATAAAAGGCAATGTGTTGGAGCTTTCATTAGGATATTCGCATGCAATTGCGCTTTTGTTGCCCAACGAAATCAATGCTGAAGTGATTGCTGAGAAAGGTAAAAACCCAGTGATCAAATTAAGCTCTTTCGATAAGCAATTGATTGGTCAGGTTTGTGCTAAAATCAGATCATTAAGAAAGCCTGAGCCATACAAAGGTAAAGGTATCAAGTTTGTAGGTGAGCAAATTAGAAGAAAGGCTGGTAAAGCTGCCGCTAAAAAATAGTAATCATGGCGTTTAGTAAGCAGGAGAGAAGAGATAAGCTTAGAAGAAGGATTCGCAGAACCATTTCCGGAACTGCTGAGCGTCCTAGATTAAGTGTGTATAGAAGCAACAAGCAAATCTATGCTCAGTTAATCGATGATATTGGTGGAAGCACGATTGCATCTGCTTCTTCACTAAAGATTGAGGAGGCTCAGAAAGTGAATAAAATCCAACAAGCAGAATTGGTTGGAAAAGCCATAGCAGCTGTGGGTAAAGAAAAAGGTGTTAAAGCCGTTGTTTTTGATCGCGGTGGATATTTGTACCACGGTAGGGTTAAAGCATTAGCTGACGCTGCAAGAGGTGAAGGATTAGAATTTTAAGCTCAGAAAAAGATGAAGAAAGTTAGAGCTACAGATATTGAGTTAAAAGACCGTTTAGTTGGTATTAACCGTGTTACCAAGGTAACTAAAGGAGGTCGTACCTTCAGTTTCTCAGCTATGGTTGTAGTTGGTGACGAGAACGGAATCGTGGGCCACGGTTTAGGGAAAGCAAAGGAAGTAACCGAAGCGATTAGCAAGGGTATTGAGGATGCAAAGAAGAACCTAATTGAAGTGCCACTTAAAAACGGAACCATTCCTCACGAGCAAAAAGGTAAATTCGGTGGTGCTCGCGTATTCATTAAGCCAGCGGCTCATGGTACGGGTGTTATTGCTGGAGGTGCTATGCGTGCGGTTTTGGAGAGCGTTGGGGTAACAGACGTACTTGCTAAGTGCATCGGTTCAGCTAATCCACACAACGTGGTTAAGGCTACAATGGCAGCACTGGCAGACCTTAGAGATGCAGGACATGTTGCCGCAGCAAGAGGTATTTCGTTGGACAATGTATTTAATGGATAGATGGGAAAGATTGTTATAAAGCAGATCAAAAGTAGCATCGATCGTCCTGAAGATCAGAAGCGTACGCTTAAGGCTTTAGGAATTAATAAGCTACATCGTCCGGTAGAAAAAGAGGCTACACCTCAAATTCTTGGGATGGTTAATAAGGTGAAACACTTAGTTGAAGTAACAGAAATATAGGAATCATGGATTTAAGTAATCTAAACCCTGCGAAGGGTTCTGTGAGAACGAATACTAGGAAGGGAAGAGGAAGTGGTTCCGGTAAAGGAGGTACTTCTACGCGTGGGCACAAAGGTGCTAAATCTCGTTCTGGTTACTCAAGAAAAATTGGTTTCGAAGGAGGGCAAATGCCTTTACAGAGACGCGTACCTAAATTCGGTTTTAAAAACATTAACCGAGTTAGCTATCGTGCTGTAAACCTAGGTTTGCTTAATTCGATCAGTACCGAGAAAGGAATCACCGAGTTTAAGGAAGAAACTTTTGTTGAATTAGGCTTAGCTTCTAACAAGCACCTGATAAAGGTTTTAGGTGGTGGGGAATTAACCCAAAAGATCACCGTAGAATGCCATGCATTTTCAGCTTCTGCGAAAGAAGCAATTGAAAAGAACGGAGGAACAATTACTGCCATTGGCGGAAATTCAGCTGAATGAAAAATTTTATAGAAACCATAAAGAATATTTGGAGTATTGAGGAGCTGCGTAAGCGGATTCTCAATACCATCAGTTTGCTCTTAATCTTCAGAGTTGGATCTTATGTGGTTCTTCCTGGGGTTAATTCAGATATTCTGGCAAGTACAAGTGCAGCTGGTGGGGGCGGAATCGCAGACCTGCTGAGTATGTTTACCGGAGGAGCATTCTCTAGAGCATCAATTTTTGCTCTTGGAATAATGCCTTATATCTCTGCTTCTATTATTATGCAGTTGGCTGGAATAGCTATTCCACCAATACAAAAAATGCAGAAAGAAGGGGAGAGCGGTAGAAAAAAGCTAAACCAATACACCAGGTTTCTTACGATAATCATTTGTGTTCTACAGGCTCCTAGCTACATCTTTACTACCATTGATGCAGCCGCAAGGCCCAATAGCGTTTTTTGGTTAACTACAGCGGTTATCCTTTTAACTACAGGTTGTCTTTTTGTTATGTGGTTGGGTGAGAGAATTACCGATAAGGGGATTGGAAACGGAATCTCCTTATTGATCATGATCGGAATTATCTCCAGCTTACCATTTGCTTTTTTCCAGGAATTGGTTGCTCGCTTAGATAATGGTGGTTTGGTAATCTTCATTGTAGAAATTGTTGCCCTCCTATTGGTAATTGCAATGACAATTATGATTATACAGGGGACAAGGAAAATACCAGTTCAGTATGCCAGAAAAATGGCGGGTGGTGGAACGCGTTCCGTTGGAGGAGCAAGGCAGTACATTCCGTTAAAAGTTAATTCTAGTGGGGTAATGCCTATCATCTTTGCTCAGGCTATCATGTTTGTGCCTTTATACATTGCGCAAGCTACAGGAACTCAATCAGGGATCATTGTGGAGCTTGCTAACTTTGGTGGATTTTGGTACAACCTACTATTTGCGGTAATGATTATTCTGTTTACCTATTTCTACACCGCCATTATGGTTAATCCAGCGCAGATGGCAGACGACATGAAAAGAAACGGGGGCTTTATCCCAGGCGTAAAACCAGGGAAAAGCACTGCGGATTATTTAGATAATATGTTGTCTAAACTTACCTTACCAGGTTCTGTATTCTTAGCTTTTATTGCAATACTACCTGCAATTGCCATGTTATTTGGGGTTAAACAACAGTTCTCCATATTCTTTGGAGGAACCTCTTTGTTAATTATGGTTGGGGTTGTTTTGGATACACTGCAACAGATTGAAAGTCACTTACTGAGTCGTCACTATGACGGCCTAATGAAAACCGGAAAAATTTCAGGTCGTAACCCGGCCTTTGGAATGGCGAGCTAGATATATGGCGAAACAAACTTCCATAGAACAAGACGGAACCATCGTAGAGGCATTATCCAATGCGATGTTTAAAGTAGAATTGGAAAATGGGCACATATTGGTTGCACACATTTCCGGGAAAATGAGGATGAATTACATTAAAATATTACCAGGAGACCGGGTTAAGGTGGAAATGTCCCCTTACGATTTGTCGAAAGGTAGAATAACATACAGGTACAAATAACAGAAGTCATGAAAGTAAGAGCTTCTTTAAAGAAAAGATCTGCCGAGTGCAAGATCGTACGTAGAAAAGGGAAACTTTATATCATCAATAAAAAGAATCCCAAGTTTAAACAAAGACAAGGATAGAGTATGGCAAGGATTGCAGGAATTGATCTTCCAAAGAATAAGAGGGGAGAGATTGGTTTAACCTACATCTACGGAATAGGTAGAAATAGAGCAAAAACCATTCTGGATATGGCTGGAGTTGACTACGATACCAAGGTACAAGATTGGGACGATGATCAGCTTTCGAAGATCCGAGGTGCTATCAACGAGAATTTTAAAGTTGAAGGTGCGCTGCGTTCAGAAATACAATTGAATATTAAACGATTGATGGATATCGGTTGCTATCGTGGTATCCGTCACAGGGTTGGATTGCCTTTGCGTGGACAGCGTACTAAGAACAACTCAAGAACCAGAAAAGGTAAGCGTAAGACGGTAGCGAACAAGAAAAAAGCTACTAAGTAATTAGGGAAGAAATTAATTGAGTTATGGCAAAGACCACCGCAAAAAAGAAGAAGAAGGTTAAAGTTGAGTCAGCGGGACAAGCTCATATCCACTCGACATTTAACAACATTATTATTTCACTTTGCAACGCTGAGGGACAAGTTATTTCTTGGAGTAGTGCCGGAAAAATGGGTTTCCGTGGTTCTAAGAAAAACACACCCTTCGCAGCTCAGGTAGCCGCAGAAGAATGCTCGAAAGAAGCTTTTGATCTTGGGCTAAGAAGAGTGAAAGTATTTGTTAAAGGCCCAGGAGGGGGAAGAGAGAGTGCTATTAGAAGCATTCATAACTCTGGCATTGAGGTTACTGAGATAATGGATATTACTCCAATTCCTCACAACGGATGTCGCCCACCGAAAAGAAGAAGGGTATAACAGGTTAAAGAGAAGGATTAGTTATGGCAAGATATAGAGGACCGAAATCAAAAATAGCCAGACGTTTTAGAGAAGCTATTTTTGGACCCGATAAAGCATTAGAGAGAAAAAATTATCCTCCCGGATTTCACGGACCAAACAAAAGAAGGTCTAAGCAATCCGAATACGCAATTCAGTTGCAAGAGAAGCAAAAAGCTAAGTATACATATGGTATTCTTGAGCGCCAATTTGCTAACATGTTCGAGAAGGCATCTGCTAGCCAGGGTATTACTGGTGAGGTGTTATTGGGAATGTGTGAGTCTCGTTTGGATAATACAGTATTCAGATTAGGAATAGGAGCTACAAGAAGACAAGCGCGTCAATTGGTTACACACCGCCACATAACTGTGAATGGTGAAGTAGTTAACATACCAAGCTACCAGTTAAAAGCTGGAGATAAAGTAGGTGTGCGCGAAAAGTCTAAATCCTTAGAAGCTATCACTGGCTCATTGGCTGGAGGTCGTAAAACTTACGACTGGCTAGTTTGGGATGACAGTTCAATGGCTGGAACATTTGTTCAGATGCCAGAAAGAACTCAAATCCCGGAGAATATCAAAGAGCAGTTGATAGTCGAGCTTTACTCTAAATAATTTTTAAACACGATTCCAATTATGGCAATTCTAGATTTCCAAAAGCCTGACAAGGTTGTAATGATTCAATCGGATGACTTTCACGGTCAGTTCGAATTTAGACCCCTTGAGCCAGGTTACGGAATAACAATAGGTAATGCCTTACGCAGAATTCTATTAAGCTCTCTTGAGGGTTTTGCAATTACTTCCTTCCGTGTTGAAGGAGTTGAGCACGAATTCAGCACAATTAAAGGAGTGGTTGAGGATGTAACCGAAATCGTCCTAAACTTAAAGCAGGTGCGCTTTA
>JBMYJC010000133.1:0-5986 GCA_049594055.1 Luteibaculum sp.
TAACCAATGGCAGTCTGCTTCATTGTCCCGCTCTCCGTAATAAATATATCCTTCAAAATAGGTAGGATTTGCACTGATGTTGATACTTCCGCTGTCTGGTTCTATTTGGCGGATATTATAATCCTCTTTGGTGATGAAAAACAAATTGCTAAGCATACCCTGGTTTCCATATCCATAAATGAATAGCGTATCTGAGGTTACCAGCGCGGGCTCAAAGTGTGGGGCGCTAGGGCCCGAAACAAGATCCAAGACCTGAACAACACCATTTTCATTGGGGTAGTATGCCAACTTCCTCCCATTTCCTGGGGTAACAAGGGTGAGGAATACCTTATCAGCAAATTGTACAAACTTGGCTGGATCAGAACCCAGTGGCCCTATGCTTTCATTAAAATCGAAAAGTAACTCTGCTTGTGGCTTTTGAGCGGCAATTTGCATTTGACTTGAAAGACAAATGGAGAATAGGCAAAGGAGAATGAGTCTGGGGAGCATATGGATCATATTTGAGCCAGTAATATGTCTTATGCTGTTGAACCGTCAACTTTTTCTGATCATTCTTATACCACTATCTGAGGATAATATTTTAAAAGGAGTTTAAAGGGAATGCTACCCTCTAGCTTGAAGGATTAGTAATTCTTGCGAAGCAAATTCTATATTCACGCAAAAAATTAGCCATGACCAAGCGATTTATTAGCCTTCTTTTTCTAGGACTTTTTATTAGCTGCTCTTCTGTTGAAAGGGCTGATTATAAAATTGAGATCAAGCTGGAGAAAAACGTTGCTCGCCTTTCTTGCGAAACAGGCTGCAATTGGAAGCATTTAAATTTTGCCCTTCCGGTTGGAGATTCTGCTTTTGTAGATCAGATTGGTTACAGCATGCAAGCGAATGCGGAAACTACGGTAGAAAAAAATAGCTTCGAGTTTGTGCTACACCGCACGGGAGAAAATGCGGTGGAGTTAAGATCTATTCGCGGCAACGCCTGGGAAAAGCTCAGCGGTCATAAGGATCCAGAATTAAGGGCTTGGGTGGATTCCCGTGGTATTCTTGTTCCTTAAACTACCAAATCCTTACCTCTTCCAGTTTCACCTGTTCACCAAAAAATAACTGCGTGGCCTTTTCAAAACTCTTGGTGTAATCGCTTACCATAAAATGGTCTTCCAGTGAGGCTGGATTAGGGTTGGACAACTTTTTCTCATCCAGGTATTTTTTCACCGCGGAGGCAGTTAACTCGGCATTGTCGTAAACGCTTACCGGCTTTTTAGCGCTTTGATAAAAGTTTTCAATTTCCTTTTTAATCAAAGGATAGTGTGTACAGGCCAGAAATAGGGCATTTATTCCACGCAAATGATGGCTGGATAGGTAAGCGTTGATTACTGCTGCGGAGATGTTGTTATTGAAAAATCCTTCCTCTACCATGCTGGCTAAAAGCGGAGTAGCCATTGATTTTACCTTGGCCTGAGGCAAAACCTGTTTTATTCTCCTGGGATAAATGCGGCTGTCTATAGTACCCTTGGTTCCAATGATTCCGATACTCTTTTCCCCTAAGTGCTTTTCAGCATAGGCAATGGCTGGACTTACTACATCGATAATTTTTATTCCAGGGTTCGCTTCCTCTGCGGCTTTTGCCGCGTAAGAGGATGCCGTGTTACAGGCTATAACAACCACTTTACATCCTTTCTGTACCAGGAATTTACTGATGGAGGTGGTGTACTGCCTGATGGATTCGGCAGATTTATCGCCATAGGGGAGGTGAGCGGTATCTCCAAAATAGTAGATACACTCGTTTGGAAGCTTTTGTCGTATAGCGTTTGCAACGGTTAGGCCACCAATTCCAGAATCTAATATGCCAATAGGTGCTTCGGTCATGGTACAAAAAAAGGGGCAAATGCCCCTCAAAATTCAGCGTGCTGAATTTTTTTTATTGCAAACCCAATTCTTTCTTCACTAATGGGGTAACATCGGTACCGTTTTGGTATACCGTTGCACCGGTTGACATATCGAAGATGTAGGTAAATCCATTTTCCTCACCTACCTTTTTAATGGCAGAAGAAACTTTGTCAATAATAGGAGCCAATAACTCGTTCTCTTGCTTTTGCATGCGCTCCTGAGCCGATACCTGGAAATTTTGAATACGCTGCTCCAATTGCTGTAAATCTGCAATAGCAGTTTCTTTTTCCGTATTGGTCATGGTAGGCTCTTTTTTCTGCAAATCGCCTAGTTTTTTCTGGTACTCCATGGTCATGTTATCCAAGCTGGCTTTAAGCTCATTACCAAAAGTCTCTGCTTTGGTTTGAGCTGCCTTATACTCGGGTAGTTTCACAAGAAGTTCCTGGGTATTAACGTGCCCTAGTTTAGCTTGTGCATTTCCGTTAAATGCAAATCCAATAACCGCAACTAGGGTGATAATTAAGTGTTTCATTTTCATTATGCTGGTGTTTTCGAGGCGCAAAAGTAGCCTTTAGTTTTAATTGATACCTATTTTGATGCCCATCTTGCGGAGCACTAAGTCGCTTTTATCGTAATTCTCATCGGCAAATAGGATTCCCGATTGTGCCGATTTATCGAAAATAAAATCGTAGCCGTTGGAGCTAGACACCTCCTTTAAAGCTTCGTAAACCCGGTCTTGGATGGGCTGTACAAGCTCCTGTCTTTTTTGGAAAAGCTCGCCTTCCACCCCAAACTTGGCTTTTTGAAAAGCTTGGGCTTCCTTTTCTTTCTGGATGATTTCCTCCTCACGCTTTGCTTTCATTTCATCGGTGAGTAAAACCGATTCTGCTTGATAAGATTTATACATCTCATCAATTTTCTTGTAGCGCTCCTCTATTTCCTGTTGCCATTGTTTAGAGAGTTGCTCCAATTTTTGCTGCGCTTCATTAAACTCCGGAATTTTTTTCATGATGTAATCCGAATCTATGTAAGCGAATTTTTGTGCCGAAAGCGCTGTAGCACAACATATTACACACAGTACTGCGATTAATTTTTTCATGGTTCTTCAGTTTTTTAATTAAAGCTCTCCAAGATTCGCGCCAATCGTGAAATGCAGCTGACCTCTTGGCATGTTTATGTTGTTAGGAACATCGTCAAACCTCCAACCGTAATCCAATCCAAGTAATCCAAACATCGGTAAGAAAAGACGTAAACCAATACCTCCGGAGCGGAAGGTATTAAATGGATCGTAGTCCGAAAATTTAGACCAGGTATTTCCAGCCTCCAGGAAAGCCAATGGGAAAATGGTGGCGCTAGGATTTAAAGACAGCGGATAGCGCATTTCCAGGGTGTATTTGGTAATAAATAGTGCACCCTCTCTAGGCGAAAGCGAAAGATCATCATAACCTCTTAAACCTATGATTTCACGCCCATCTAAGGCAAAACCAGTAAGGGCAGATCCACCTAAATAAAAACGCTCAAAAGGCGAGGGTCCAATGTCTGGGTTGTACTGACCAAGGAATCCAAAGCCAACCTTGGTATTGATAACAAGATTTTTAGCTAACTCCGTAAACCAGGAGCTGGTAAACTTCCATTTGTGGTATTCCACAAACTTGTAGCGCTCTTGATCACTTACGTTGCTGTAGTCCTTACCATTTACCAGCGAGTAGGGTGGTGTGGCCTTTAAAGTAAGGGTAACCGATGATCCCGATCTAGGGTATATAGGCTGGTTAACCGATGATCTTGAGAAAACTGCGGTATATGAGATGTTATTGGAGTAACCATCATCAAAGGTAAAGATGGAACCAAAGTTGCTCAGGTCGTAGTACTGGTATGTTGCGGTTTGATAGAAATAGAAGTTGTTATCTGGCCATGCCAAGGGTTTACCCAATCCAAGCGAAAATCCGGAGATTTTTAAGCTTTGTCTGGTTGGGTTTAACACTCTATTGCCTTCCACATTTACAAACTTGGGTTGGCCATTAGTTTGCACCGAGTGGCTTAAAGAAACCGAGAATGAGTTGGGTTTTCTTCCTCCCATCCAAGGTTCTGTGAAAGACAGATTGTAGCCCTGGTAGAAAATACCGTTAGACTGGGCTCTTATGGACAGGCGCTGCCCGTCACCCGATGGAATGGGGTCCCATCCTCCCTTTTTAAATATGTTGCGGATGGAAAAGTTGGTTAGCGATAAGCCAAGGGTTCCTACCACACGGCCTGCACCAAATCCACCCGATAATTCAATCTGGTCACTGGGCTTTTCTTCCACGGTGTATTCAATATCCACGGTGCCATCTTGCGGGCTCTGGATAGGATTGATACCCATGGTTTCTGGGTTAAAATATTGCAGGGCAGCTAAATCGCGTTGCGTTCTAACAATTTCAGATCGGCTGAAAAGATCTCCCGGACGGGTTTTTAACTCGCGTCTTACTACGCGGTCATTGGTTTTATCATTCCCTTTTAGCAGGATACGATTTATATCGTATTGCTTGCCTTCGTAAATGCGGATTTCAAAGTCTATGGAGTCATTTTCTACCATAGTCTCAATGGGTTGGGCATTAAAAGAGAGGTAACCGTCATCCAGGTAAAGGGAGCTTACATCATTGCCTTGGCCTGTTCCAAAAAGTCTAAGTTGAAGAACTTCCTGGTTGTAAACGTCTCCTTTCTTAATCCCCAGAATTTTACTCAGGTAGTCTGATTTGTATTTGGTATTTCCAACCCAGCGAATATTTCTGAAATAGAATTTTTTCCCCTCTTTAACCTCAATGTCAATGTGCACCAGGTTTTCCTCGGGTTTGTAGTAAACCGAATCGCTTAGGATTTTAGCATTTCTGTACCCTTTTTGGTTGTACTTGTCTACGATGTTCACCTTGTCATTTCGGTAATCCGACTCAATGAACTTTGAGCGAGAGAAAATCCGCCAAATGGCTTTCTCTTTAGTGTCTTTCATGGCCTTTTTCAGCTTTTTATCGCTGAGTTCCTCGTTGCCATAAAAGTTGATGCTGCCAATTTTAACCTTCTTGCCTTTATCCACCTTGATATCCAAAACGATGCTGTTGGCAACTGCCTCAGACATGCTTTCTTCAATCTCTACGCTGGTTTGTAGGTAGCCCTTTTTAACGTAGTAGCTTTTGATGGCGTTTTTTGTGTTCTGGATTACATTCTCGTTTACAATGGTTCCCAGTCTCAGGTTGATCTTGTCCTCACGCAGATTATCAGCTTCGGATTTTTTTACTCCGGAAAATTTGTACTTCAATAAGCGGGGTCTTTCCCCAAGGTGGATATTTAAGAAAATGCGATTGGGTGGACGAAATTCTCCAAGACGAATTTGCACATTGGAAAATAGCTCTTGGTTCCAAAGGTTTTTTATGGCTTTGGAAAGGGCTTCTCCTGGAATTTCTATTTCATCTCCAACAGAGAGTCCTGAAAATAGGATGATGGCTTCGGTATCAAACTCTTTAGATCCGGTAACGGAAATTCCAGCTATGGTATATTTCTGTACCACATCCAAATTGATCTCGTTGTCGGTGCCTAAAAGGACTTGTGCATTTCCTTTCTCTGCAACTCCAAAACACAATATGAAAACCAAAAGGAAAAGGCGATATAATGCTCGCATGAATTAGAATGAAATTTGTTCGCTTATTTTACCAAATCTGCGTTCGCGCTTTTGGTAATCAATAATTGCCCGGTAAAACTCCTCTTTAGAAAAGTCTGGCCATAAAACCGGAGTAAAATAGAGTTCTGCATATGCCACTTGAAAAAGCAGAAAATTGCTAATTCTCGCTTCGCCTGAGGTGCGGATCAATAAATCTGGATCGGGATATTCTGCTGTAAATAAATGTTCTTGGATGGTTTCCTCAGAAATTTCATCGGATTTTAATTTTCCGCTTTCTACTTCTTTGGCAATTTTACGCGTAGCCTCCACCAGTTCTGCCCGCGAGCCATAACTGAGTGCCAGGATAAGATTAATACGGTCGTTTTTGGTCGTGTCTTCCATACCTTTTTCCAAAGCCTTGCGGCAAGATTCTGGTATGCGATTCAGCTCTCCAATAGCGCTTAGCTTTACTTT
>JBMYJC010000134.1:0-5980 GCA_049594055.1 Luteibaculum sp.
GATAGGTAAAAGCATAAGAGCCAGCTACTAAACTGTCTAAGACCAACTCACCGGTAGTGCTATTTAATCCGGCATTGCCCTGAGAACCTACCCAGGTGCCCCCATTGTCTGGAGCTTCCTGGAAATAGTCAAAAAGATTTATTGTTCCCTGATTGCAGAAGCTTTGTGAACTGCCCTCGCCAGCATTAAAGTTCTTCCTCACCTTAACGGAGATTGTTGTATCCACCTCACAGCCCATAACATCCGAAAGGCTTACGGTGAATTCGTAAGTGGTATCTGAGCTCAAGCCTGGCGCCAGGTCAACAATTTGTACAGTTTTCGAGCTATCCTCAAAATAGGAGTAGGGCTCCCAAACAACTGCACCTTCATTTCGGTTTTCCAAACTAATGGACCAATCGTCCAAAAGTCCTACTGCACCTGGGTTTAAGTCGCGAACTATTAAATTCCAGGTGCCATTGGCGGCAATTCCTGACAGATCGTTGAAGGAGTCTTGGGGTTTATAAGTGTTGGAATATGGAGCACTGGAGCCACTGATGTTTAAAACCGACTCATTATTAAAACAAGTTTCTTTGAAGTTGGCTGTTCCCTGTCCTTTTCTATTCACCAAGGTGACGGTACTGCCATTTGGGGCTTCTAATTCAATCAAGAGATCCCCAACATTGCTGTGGTTAATATTGAGGCATACATTTTTTATATCGCCAGCTTCCAAAACTGGGTTGCCTGGTAGATTGACGTTAATGGGAGATTTTATTCCTCCCGCACTGTTATCTGTAATTACCAGATCTTGACGGTTGCTAAAATTAATGGGGCTGCGCATTTCGGTTAACTCCACAGCTACCGACATATACAGACTTTCCTGCTCGCAGATGGTAGTATCGGAAAAATTGGGTTTAATCTTTGGTTTTGAAACACTAACCAATTGAGTACTTACGGCATTACACCCTGTAGTTAAGTCTTGCACCTCCAGGCTTACCAGGTAACTGCCTTCGTTGCGGTAGGTTTTTACGGGCGGATTAGAACCACTGAAAGTAGTTCCGTCTCCAAAATCCCAATCGTAAGTATGGTTGGGTAAAACAGGATGCTCAAATTCTACCACAACAGAATCGCAACCTTGCACATTAGAAAGGTTAAAATCGGATGAGATGATTTCAAAAGTTCCGCCCCATTCCATGGCAAAACCCTCATTGGTTTTACTGAAATTATCAATGAGAAGGGCATAAGTTTTTCCCTGGGTTAGGGTTACTGGGCTACTAATTTCTCCTGGGTTAGGATAGGAACCCGGATTTTCGGACATCCCTGTTGGGGCACCAACTTCGTTGGCATAATTGTAGTTGCAGCGAATGGCGGTTGGTCGGCCGTTATTGGGGTCGGGACAACCGTTAGTAACATCAAACAAAGCCCAATCGTATTCTGCGGTACCCTCGGGATCAATTATAAACTCACAAGTTCCGGTTCTAGAAACCGTCCAGGTTAACCAAACATCCCTCCTTGCCTGGAATGAAAAACAATTGGGGAAGGTTCCCGAAGATTGGTAGTCATCCAAGGTTTCAAAGGCAATGTTAGCTTTATTACACAAGCGGCCTGCTACGGCACATCGGTCTCCAGGATCGTCTGTGTCGTCATTATTAGAAATGCACAACTCGTAATCACCAAAGTTTTCTGTGGTTGAGGCTACCAGTAAAAAATAATTTTTTCCTGGGTCTACGGTTGCAATCAGTTGTACTGGGTTATTTCCAATGTTAGAAACGCATTTTACCAGCGCGTATGCACTGCAATCGCCACTAAATAAAAACACGATAGGGTCGTCTATGGCATTGACTCCTAATGGGTTTAGGTTGATGTTTAGGTTAGAGCCAGAAGCCACAAAACGGTAAAAAAGGTCTGGGCCTTTGGGAGTTGTGTTACAAGCGGGGTTTTGGGTAACCGAAAACTGCGATTCAGTGGGGAATTCATTCTGGGAAAAAACACAGATCTCTCCGTTCTCATCCAATACTAAACTCTGTGCGGTAGAGCAGTCGTTGTTTTGCGGACTTTGTCCGAATAGGCTTAGGCCTAAAATTATACCGAAAAGGGAGAGGTAAAAACGCACTGCTTCTTTGCAAATATAGACGTGCTAACGCCCTTAGGTTGCTTGTAATTAGGGACTTTTAAACATTAATATCTTTGCGCAAAAATAGAGCAAATGCTGGGTTTAAAAATGGCGACTGATCCTCGCTGGGTAAATATAGTTGAGAAGAACATCGCGGAGATTCTTACAGATCATGCTTACTGCGAACAAAAAGCAGCTAGCAACGCCATTTCCATCATCGTTAAATACCCCATGTATCCAGATTTAGTGCAGGAAATGTCTCGCATTGCACAAGAAGAAATGGAGCATTTTGAGCAGGTGCACAAAAAGATTATCGATCGAGGTTTAGACTTTGGCTTCGAGCGTAAAGACCCTTACGTAAATGATTTGTTGACTTTTATTCCGAAAGGAGGGGATAGAAGGGATCAGCTCACTTATCGTTTGCTTTTTGCCGCAATGATTGAAGCCAGAAGCTGTGAGCGATTCAAAATCCTCTCAGAGAATATTCAAGATCCCGATTTAAAAGTATTTTACCGCAGTCTCATGGAATCTGAGGCCAACCATTATACCACCTTTTTGGGTTTCGCCAGGAAATATGGAAATGATCGGGTAGAAGAGCTGTGGAAAAACTACTTGCAGTTTGAGGCTGACTTGATGGCAAAATATGGTAAGAGCGAAACCATCCACGGATAATTCATGAAGCAGTTTATTCCCGGAGTCTTAAGAAATAAATTCGTGGGTAATTCGGGGATTTACTTTTTAGGTGCCGTATTCCAGAAGGGTTTAAATTTCTTGCTAGTGCCCGTTTATATGCGGCTTATTAGCCCAGCCGAATACGGTGTTTTAGATCTGTGTAACACGGTTATCGTTCTGCTTTGCATTCTTTTTTCCATGGGGCTTCCCAATTTGTGGCAAGGAGATTTTTTTCGATTGGATAACGCGGAGCGGGAGCGTTTTTTTCAAAAACTTGTATCCACTTATTTATTCGTAATCAGTCCTATAGCCCTGCTAATTTTTTTGGTCTTACAGGTATATCAGTTGGAAATATTTGGAGCCAAAGCATCACTGTGGTCAGCGATTATTGTGTGCAGCACAGCCTACCTCACCTTGTTTCAAACCCTTTTTAAGAACAGTTTGGAACTCGGATCTAAGCCCTTAATTTTTATTACAAATGCCTTGGTTATTGGCGTTTTATCATCCGGCGTGAATATACTCTGTGTAGGGATCTTAAACTTTGGCTACATCGGGGCACTGTGTGGTACCCTGCTTGGCTTGCTCATTACTTTGATACACGCCTGGTATATTTTTAAGCGATTTAAATTTTCATGGAAATGGCTGGTAGATTGGGCTGAGTCTAAACATTTAATTGGACAGGCGCTTCCATTTATTGCGGTACCCCTGGCTTATTGGGCTTTGATTTCTGTAGATCGTTGGTTTATTCTTTATTTTCTTGCAGAAGATGAGTTGGGATATTATGCAGTTTCGGGAAAGTTTTCTGCCATTTTCGATCCATTAATTATTGCTCCTGTTATGTCTGCATACACCCCCTATGTGTACAAGCGCTTTGCTGATGGAAAATATGGACAATCGCTGTTTAAAGTTACTCTTTTGGTAATCCTTGGATTTGCCCTGGCTTCAGCATTTGTGTTTTTTGCAGCGGGTTTTGTGGTTACTGAGGAGTATAGGGAGGCCTTGAATATTATCCCCATCCAAATTCTGGGATACAGTTTTTATTTGCTTACCATGATCGCCAATTGTGCTTTGGTTTACTTTAAACAATCTAAGGCAGCGCTATATAATATGCTGCCGGTGATTGCGGTAAATCTTATCCTCAATTTTTTGCTTATTCCACGCTATGGAATTTTTGGTGCAGCCACAGCGTTTTTGTTTTCTCAGGCACTTTGGACTACCATTACCTTTTGGCGTAGGGCCCGTGTAATTAAAAATGCTGTAATGGGAATTTAGAATGAAAGGTATTTCCGTTGTTATTCCTTCATTTAATCGTGCTCACCTGTTAGAGCAAACTATACCTACTTATCTACAGGATGGGGTTGAAGAGGTTTGGGTAATTGATGATGCCTCCACAGATAATACCCCAGAAGTCCTTCAAAAACTAAGTGCCAAATACCCTCAAATCAAGAGTGTTCGCAATGCCATAAATGTAAAGCAAGCAGCAGCCAAAAACAGAGGAATTGATTTAGCCGCCTGCGATTGGATATACTTTGGGGATGATGATTCCATATTATATCCAGATAGCATTCCTTTACTTCGGGATACACAGCTGCAATACAATGCTGATATAGTTGCGGCTAAGGCTATTTACATGGATCCGGGTGAATCGGTAAGTGACCTGGAATCGGTTGTGGTAAAACGCAATAAACTGGGTAATCCAATCAAAAACATGAATAAGTTGGAGGTGGATTTTACCTATTCTACCCTGGCACCTAAACCTATGAAATTAGCCCAAGCTTGTTTCTTGGTTAAAAAGCGAGATGCTCAAAAAATATACTTTGATGCGGAAAGCTATTTGGGTAGTGGTTATAGGGAAGAAACAGATTTTATTATCCGTGCAATTGATTTGGGTTTAAGTTTGATCTACGATCCCAGAGCGGTTCAAATAAACTTACCACGAGAAAAAACTTCGGGAGGATCAAGAAGCAGCAGCCCACTGAAGTATGAGCTTTCTGTGTTAAGTAATAATGCCAAGTTTTTAAAGAAAAATCACAGAATCCTTAGGGAACATTACGAAGTAACCTGGAGTGCAACGCGCATGCAAATACACTTTTTTATTAGTCGCTTGCCATTTCTTTCCAGAGCTATTGCAAAGGGTCTTTTTCCAAGACTTTACGGTCAATTAAGGAACTTTAAACGCAGGTTACTCGGATGAAAATACTCATGGTGGCTCCCATGCCAACACATCCCAGTACAGCGGGCAATCGCTTGCGGATATTAAAGTTCGCACAAGAGCTTATAGATCAAGGGCATGATGTTCATTTTATGTATGTAGCATTGGAAGGGGAGGCATCAGGAGAACTTAAGCTTTTCTGGGGAGAACAACTTCATGTAATCCCAGCAAAACCAATACCCATAAGGTTCATTAAGAACAAACTAATTACACTAGCCTATAAACTAAGGCTGCAAAAATTTATCCCCGAAAGATTTTATCGCTATTCCATAGATGCTTGGTTTAATAATGCATGGCTCAAACATTTTGAGGAATTAAATAGCAGAGAAAATTTTGATGCCATACTGCTTTCCTACGCATGGATGAGTAAGTTTTTTGAATGGACTAAAGCTCACCAGCTTAAAGTTTTAGATACCCACGATCGCATTTCCAAAAGACACCATGAGTTTTTAAAAATTGGAGCACAGCCGCAATGGTTTTCATGTGTTAAAGAAGAAGAGAAAAAAGGCTTGGAGAGGGCAGATTGCGTTGTTGCCATTCAGGATAAAGAAGCAGAGTTTTTCAGGAAATTAAGTAGTAAACCGGTTACCACCGTAGGCTTTCCTATGCAGGCTAAGGGACTTAAGCTGGATAGTGAACCA
Organism: Luteibaculum sp.; assembly: GCA_049594055.1. GTDB lineage: Bacteria > Bacteroidota > Bacteroidia > Flavobacteriales_D > Luteibaculaceae > Luteibaculum. The sequence goes on from JBMYJC010000134.1 coordinate 5,615, forward strand.
CAGGTATTAAACCGACTTGGTTTTTTTGCCTCTAAAAACACGGTGAATACAGATGCTATTCATTGGTTTCTAAAGGAGATGTGGCCGCAGCTCATAAAAGAAAAGCCGGACTTAGAATTACTTATTGCTGGAAGTATTTGCAGCGAATTGGTAGCCAATAAAAACTGTGTTTTGTTGGGATGGGTGGATAATCCGGAGGAATTTTACAATCAGGTTTCCGCAACCATTAACCCTAGTCGTATAGGAACTGGGCTAAAGATTAAATCATTGGAATCAGTTGCTTTTGGTAAACCTGTTTTTAGCACTGAACATGCGCTTCAAGGCTTCGAGATCTTTGAAAATAAAGGGATGATACCTTGTACTTCG
>JBMYJC010000135.1:0-2047 GCA_049594055.1 Luteibaculum sp.
AGAAGCATAATAACCGCGACAAAAATCAGGGCCAACAAAAAATAGAAGCCCTGTAAAGCCAAATACATGTTTGGCGATTTAAATAAATCGCTTTTTGCTTTTGACAGTAGCGTCCATTTCCCAATGACATATCCAGCAAAACAAATTACACAAGCAATTTGCCAGAGCATATAGCTAGGCAGTACTAGGGCGATAGCTGCAGAACTGCCAATAATCCAAATCAATGCAATACTTACGAATGATTTTTGCGGCATGGATTACCTATTTAGATCCAGGATAAGACTGTAAATACCAACGCCAACACCAAGCAGGGAGCCGCACATAGCAAGCCAGGGTTTTTCAAAACCGAATTTAGAATCTGCCCAGTGGCCTAAATAGTAGAAAAGCAGGATTACTACAGCTACTTTGAGTGTAGAACCAGTGTATTTGGCAAACTTGGAATTGAGCTGCTGCTTATCTTGCTCTGGCGAGTTTTGGCTCTGGGGTGTTTGCTTCTTGTCCATTTAGCAACTCTTTAACTTTAGCTCCCATGGTACAAGTTCCTGTAAATACAGCACCTGGTTCAATGGCTAATCTTCTAGAAATAATGTCTCCAGTAAGTTTGCTGGTACTTTTAAGTGTTAAGAGCTCAGAGGCGGTAATTTTACCGTTAAGTGTTCCTTCAATATCAGCATTTCTGCATGTAACCTCCCCTTCAATTACTCCCTGAGGCCCAATCACAAGTCTGCCCTGTGTGGTAGCAACTCCTTTAACTATTCCGTCAATTCTAATGTTGCTGTCGGATTTTATTTCCCCCTCAATTACGGTACCTTCAACAATTCTGTTTAATTTTTCAGGGTTACCGTTCTCCGATGCTTTTGCCATGTTTCCTTTTTTTTTGTCCCCAAACATTCGAACAAATTTCTTGCAAAGGTATTGAAATAAGTTATACTAGACGAATGGGTTAGTTGCCGTAGTTCTTTTCAAAAAAAGCAACGTAGTCATCTAATTGCTTATTCACGAAGAGAGTTTTGAAATTACCCTCTGAGATTCCGAAGCTTGTTAGTTCTTTTCTTGAGATTACCCGCAATTCAGTTTCATCCTTTATAAAGGCCTTGTGGTAAGTGATTGCCTCCTCTTTATCTTTCAGGCCCTTCACAATTAAAATGGGCTTGTCATTGGAAAGGTAGGTCATGCTGATATCCAAGCGCTTATTGGCAAAATAACGACCATTGAAGTTGGAAACCTCCACTTTGGCTCGGTTAGAGTTTACACTTTCCTCTGGCACATGGACTATATAAAAATGTCTTGCACTTGGCTCCTCCACAAAAACTGTTTCTGTGGGGCTCGTTGCATTATTCTCAGTTTTTGATCCAGCAGAAGTCTCTCCATCTTTGGTGGCTTCGGATTCCTTTGCTCTTTCGGCAAGGGATTTTTGTAACAACGCAAGTAGGCGTTTAGCTTCTTTTCCTTCCTCGGTTTGGGCGTATTGTTTGCTTAAAAATTCAAGGGCAGATTCAAATTCACTTATTGATTTCTGTTCTGCATGAATTCGGGCTTTGAGAAAATAAAACTTTGGTGTAATCCGGTTTTCCCCAAATTCTTTAAGTGCCTTATTTACCATTCCCATGGCAAGATCTAAACTGTCTGATGTGTAAGTGCCATATGCTTCTCTGTATGCCTTTAGTGCTTCTTCATTGCTCTCGCTTTTCTCCTTGATGGCAGCGGGGTTGTTTATTAGAAGAGCAAATTCTGATTCTGGATATTCATAGAGGATTAAATCTTTATAATAGAAACTGCTACTCTTTGTGTCAAAGGAGAAAAATTCTTTTCCACTCTGATTCTCTTTTTGAAGGTATAACCTGTAAAGCTGGTAATAAGCTGGTAGCCGATAAAAAGTAGTGTCATATCTGGAAAGTAAATTCTCAAATGACTCTATAGCATTATCAAAATCCTGAAAATTTTCCTTGTAAACCAATCCAGACTGGTAGAGGGCATCTTTGGTTTCTTGAATTAATTTTTGCTAGCAACCTTAATATTTCTAAATACAACCATATTAAAGTAACCA
>JBMYJC010000135.1:2057-5955 GCA_049594055.1 Luteibaculum sp.
TTGTGGTATGGGATCTCGAAGTTCCTTTAAGCTAGGCAAGCCGGCTAATTCCCCAAAAGACTCCGAGGGCCCAGATTCACTTAGATCCTCGTCTTCACCAGCCGGGCTTGAAAAACCTCCCCTAGAAGACCTCCTCCAGTTATCTTCTAGTGGCCGGTCGCCCCAAGTTTCCTTAAAAGCTTTAAATCCTTGTTCCTTGGTTTTATTGTTATAAAAATACCAAGAGCCAGAGCTGTTGCCACTTTTAGAAGCTTTTTTACTGGCCAACTGTGCTTTTAATTCCTGTTCTCTCTGCTCCCTTAAAATTCGTTCTCTCTCGTTTCTGCGAATCTCATTTAACTTTTTATCCAAATCCTTAGGTGGAAGATTAGCAAGAGCTAACAAACTATCGTTTAAGTCAACCTTATTTAAATGGACAACAAGCTCTTGTAGGTTTTTCGCAGTGGACTTTATTTCCTCGTATTCAGGGTGTTCGGTAGGGAGAATATTTAGGGTGCTATCGTAAAAAACAGAGGCGGGTTGGTACAATTTCTCCTCGTAGAAATATTTTGCCAGTCGTAAAAAAGACTTCCCTTTTTGCCGGTCATTATCTATACTGGCCTTGATGCTTTCTTTAAGGAGGTAAACAGCCTGGTCATAATCCCTTTCGGTAAAGGCAATTTCTGCTAGTGCATAATAAATTTGGTCATGATACTCAATGTTTTTATCGTCCTTTAGTAGCTTTTCAAGGTCCTTTTTAACCGAGAATGAGTTTGCACTTCCTTTTACGGCCGTAGCCTGGCTTATTCCCGCATTAAATGCCAAGTCGTAATCGGGGCTTTTTTTTACTACAAAACGATAAGCAGCAATAGCCTCATTGGAATTATCCATTCGCTGATGCAATTGGGCTTTAATGTAATACAGGCGGATTTTATTTCTCCGCTTGCGCTCCAGGCCAATAGCCTGCCCAATAGCGCTTAATGCTTCCTCGTAGTTTTCTCTTTCTATATAGTACTGGGCGTTTACCTTTTGCCTAAAAAGATTGGCTTTTCTTTTTAGGTCGGAAAGTTTGTTTAATGGGGGTATTACCAGAGAAGCCTCATTAAGTTGATCGTTCTCTATATGGGTTAATGCAAGCCAACCTAGGCTGTAGGCTTTACTTTTTTCTTCGGGATAGCGTTTGGCGATGAAGCTAAAAGTTGAAGTAGCTTCTTTATACTCTCTTTTGTAAAAGTGAGCTATCCCCTTGGCTAAATAGTTGTCATCAATCCACCGGCAATATTCTTTACCACCAATTTCCATGCTGTGGCGGGTAATTACTTTCTCCGTTTTCTCTATCGCACGGTTCATGTTGGGGAAAAGGGCGGAAGCTTCATCCTCATTGGGGACAATAAAAACGGGTAATATTTTATCAAAATCTTCCTCCCGTGTTTTCTTGTATTCGTTGAAGCCCTCCTTTATGCTCTCTCGCGCATTAAAATAACCGTTGTAACGAGCCGTTGTATTATGGTATGCTCGGCTAATAAAACCCTTGTTTTTTGTGGAACAGGCACAGAGAATAATTGTAGAAAGTAAAAGGATCCGAGACGATTTCAACCAGAATAATTTTGCAACAACAACTCGCAAATATTAGAATTATTTTGCCTGGCCTCGTTTTGCCGCCAAACTAGCATCCACAAGCCATATAAAAATGTAATATTTGTGCTTCCTAAAATATTTATGCAGAAAGAAAAGGATAAAAGCAAAAAGAAGCTGATTAAAAAGCTGCGAAACCGATATCGGTTAAGTGTTGTAAATGACGCCACTTTTGAAGAGCGCTTCTCTTTTCGTCTTACTCCTATGAACGTTCTGGTTGCCTTTGTGAGCAGCTTTCTTTTTTTGGGCTTTGCTTTTATTTCGGTTGTGGTTTTTACCCCTCTAAGGGAGTTTATTCCAGGATATACAGATACACAGGTTAGAGAAGAAGCGATGCAAAACGCCCTACTGGTAGACTCGCTTCAAAAAGAACTAGGAGTAAAAGGACGTTATGTGGATAACTTGATTCAAATACTAAACGGCAAACCAGTTTCCGACAGCAGCGGGACTCTGGCTCAAGCCAATCAGGATTTTAATGATCTAGACTTTGGAATTTCTGAAAAGGACTCTCTTTTTCGCTTGGATTATGAAACGAGTGACCAGTATAGTCTTGGTGCGAGTTTAAAAACGCGCCAAAGCGATACCAAATACTTTTTTCCACCAGTTAAGGGGATCATTACTTCGGATTTTGAGCCCGACAAACAACATTTTGCGGTGGATGTAGTAGCAGGCGAAAATGAGATGGTAAAGTCGGTGTTAGATGGTACAGTTATTTCTTCCACATGGACCAGTGATGGGGGCTATGTGATTTCCATTCAGCATAAAGACAGCTACATATCTGTGTACAAGCACAACTCTGTAATATTAAAAGCAGTAGGAGATAAAGTAAACGCTGGTGAACCAGTGGCTATTATCGGGAACTCTGGCGAGTTAACAACGGGTCCTCATTTACACTTTGAATTGTGGAAAGACGGAGTACCCTTAAACCCGAAGGAATACATCATTTTTAATTAATTAAATGTCTGTAAAATCGTGGTTATCAAAATACTATGCCGCATTAGTGGTTCGGAGTATTTATGCAAAAGCCGCTCAAGCGGTTGATAATCAGAATCGAATTCTTCTGGATTTAGTTTCATCAGGGCAAAAGACCACTTTTGGAAGGGATCACTATTTCCATCAAATTAGGAGCTACCAGGATTTTCAAATAAAAGTGCCCGTTAGGGATTATGAGGAGTTAAAGCCCTATATAGATAAGGTAGTTCTGGGTGATGAGGATGTCTTGTGGCCTGGCAAACCAAAATACTTGAGTAAAACCTCTGGTACTACATCGGGAGCTAAATACATACCCATAACGGTAGAGTCCCTACCTGAGCATATTAAAGCCGCAAAAAATGCCCTTCTCTGTTATATTCATAGTAGCGGAAAATCATCTTTTGTGAATGGTAAGATGATTTTTCTTCAGGGCAGCCCGCTTTTGGATAAAAAGCACGGGATCCTAACTGGAAGGTTGAGTGGAATAGTAGCGCACCACGTGCCCAATTACCTTCAAAAAAACAGGATGCCGAGTTTTGAGACCAATTGTATAGATGATTGGGAAACGAAGGTTACCGAGATTGTCAGAGAAACCTTGCCAGAGAATATGACCTTGATAAGTGGCATCCCAGCATGGGTTCAGATGTATTTCGAAAAACTTATCCAAGCATCTGGAAAAAGAACAATAGCTGAGGTATTCCCAGAGTTTTCGTTGCTGGTTTATGGTGGAGTTAACTTTGAACCTTATGCCCAGCGATTTAGGCAACTAATTGGTAAGCAAGTAGATACAGTAGAATTGTTCCCTGCGTCAGAAGGGTTTATCGCATTCCAAGACTCTCAAGACAACAACGGAATGTTGCTTAACTCAAACGCTGGGATGTTCTTTGAGTTCGTGCCTCAGGAAGAATTGGGCAAAAAACATCCAAAAGCTCATCTGCTTCATGAGGTAGAGTTAGGTGTGAATTACGCGCTTCTAATTAGTTCTAATGCGGGCCTTTGGCGCTACAATATTGGCGACTTGATTCGTTTTACGTCATTAAAACCGCACAGGATAAGAGTTACCGGTAGGATAAAACATTTTACATCGGCATTTGGGGAACATGTAATTGCAGAAGAGGTGGAATCTGCCTTATCTGAGACTCTAAAGGAGATTCCAGCCATTGTAAATGAATTTACTTTGGCTCCTCAGAATAATCCCGAGGATGGATTGCCGCATCACGAGTGGTTTATTGAGTTTATCGAGGAACCAAAAGACTGGGACTCCTTCATTAAGACCCTGGATGATAAGCTACAGGCTAAAAACCCCTATTAC
>JBMYJC010000136.1:0-5948 GCA_049594055.1 Luteibaculum sp.
CGCTCAAAGTGGCCTTGATTGCACCATTCCAATGCAATGGCATAAGGAAGGAAGGGATCTTTTGGATCCTCTTTATGCCATTCTTCTAGCTGCTGTATCCTGTCATTTTGGTCCATTGATGAAAAAAGGGGGAATTTAAGAGTTACAGGGAAATCCCAAATTAAATCAGGGCGTGGCCGTTTTTGTTTAGGCCAATCCAGGTGATTTTTAAGTTCCAGGCGGTTGCCATTGTTACTTTTTTAATGCAAAAAGGATTTAAACTCGTATTTATCATGAAATTTGCGGCCAAAATGTAATGAGAATAGAGTTTTTAGCCTATCAACTTGAGGCAGTTCTTCCATTTTAACGCAGTGTAATTAAGTGGCATTAATTTCCAAGGACATAGAAAAGGCAGCGAGTTTGTTGCAGCAGGGAAAATTGGTTGCCATCCCTACCGAAACGGTGTATGGCTTGGCAGCTGATATTTACAACGAACATGCTGTTCAGCAAATATTTGCCGTTAAACAACGCCCCCATTTTAATCCCTTAATTGTTCACATCCCAAATAGGGATTACCTGCCCAAAGTTGCTTTGGAAATCCCAGAAAAAGCTTGGGCTTTAGCAGAGGCATTTTGGCCAGGGTCTTTAACGCTAATCCTGAAAAAGCAACCCAGAATACCTTTAGCTATAACAGCCGGTAAAGACACGGTGGCTGTAAGGATGCCTCAACATCCCATGGCCATTGCTTTATTAGAAAAACTACCTTTTCCTTTGGCAGCTCCCAGTGCAAATCCATTTAATAGAATTAGTCCTACCACAGCCCAACACGTTGCCAATTATTTTGGCGATGAAATAGGAATGGTATTGGATGGAGGAACTTGCAACAAAGGCATAGAATCTACCATTGTAGGATTTAATGGCGATGAGGTCTTATTATACCGGTTTGGTTCTTTGGCCAGGGAGGATATAGAAAAGGTGGTGGGCCCCATTAAAGTCCAAAATAAGACACTATTCCCCAAAAACAAAAAGCTACTTAGTGGATGATGTGCTTTCTTTTTTGGGGGATCACCCAAATAAACGAGTTGGGGTATTGAGCTTTAAAACTAAATATCAAGGACCTAATCTGGCTCATTTAATTGTGCTTAGCAAAGAGGGGAACCTGGAGGAAGCGGCTGCCGGATTATATGGAGCCTTGCATGAGTTGGATGACCAGGAACTGGATTTAATTGTAGCAGAACGCATGCCAAGCGAGGGCCTTGGAGCTAGCATCAATGATCGTTTGGAGCGCGCCACGCAATAAAACCTGGACCCATGAGCCTGACTTACTTTGAGAATAGGCAAATTGTGATTGCCACAAAGCATAGAAAAGAGCAAGTGATAGCGCCAATCCTTAAAAAGGAATTGAACCTCAGGCCTTTAATTCTTCCCCATTTGGATACTGATTTATTTGGAACATTTACCGGTGAGGTTGAACGGGATTTGGATCCTCTGAGTACGGCCAGGAAAAAATGTAACTGGGCTTTAGATCAAAGCGGTTACGATTTGGCCCTTGCCAGTGAGGGCTCATTTGGTCCCCACCCTTCACTAGTCTTTGTTAATGCAGACGATGAAATCCTTTTGCTTTTAGACCGCGCAAACAATTTGGAGATAGTGGTGCGGGAAATTAGTACCCAAACCAATTTTGCATCTACCCGCATTGAATCAGAAAAGGAGTTGTTTGAATTTGCTGCACAAGTCCAATTTCCCTCACATGCACTTATTTTACGACCATCCTCATCTTCAAAAGAGGCTATTTTCAAAGGAATACAGCAGGAAAAAGACTTGTTAAAGGCCTTTCGTTTGCTTCGTAATCAATATTCCTCCATCCAGGTGGAGACGGATATGCGGGCTTTGTTTAACCCAAGCCGCATGCTGGTTATTGAAAAGGCCTGTTTACAATTGGTGGAAAAGTTAAAGAATGGATGTCCGCAGTGCCAAACGCCTGGTTTTGGCGTAGTGGAAAGAAAAAAAGGGTTGCCATGTGCCCAATGTGGTTTTCCTACCGAATCTACTCTAAGCCACATTTACAAGTGCCAAAATTGTGCTTACGAAAAAGAAGTACGATACCCTAGAGCAAAAAAATTCGAAGAGCCGGGCTATTGCAACTTTTGTAATCCTTAAAATTTTCACTAGCCCCAAACAAGCAGTTAGTTTGACTGTTTTCATTACCACAATAATCCAGGCTTATGCTCAGCTTACTCTGCTTCCTTATGACACTTTTTACCAGCAATGAAACCATACTTTTTGATTTTAATTCCCAAACTAACCCATCTTCCTGGGCTGTTGTTAATGATGTAGTAATGGGTGGAAAATCCAGCAGTAAATTTGCCATAAGTGAAGCCGGGCATGGACTATTTTCCGGGGATGTTTCTTTAGAAAATAATGGGGGATTTGCTTCTGTGCAGTATCGGGATATTTCGGTTTCCGTGAATCCAAAATCCAGTGTTTACCTCAAGCTAAAAGGCGATGGTAAAAGCTACCAATTCCGGATAAAGTCCAATTCCAACGACTACTATTCTTATGTAGCGGAGTTTAAAACCTCTGGACAATGGGAAGAAATTAGAATTCCACTGAAATCTTTCTACCCCAGTTTTCGTGGAAGGAAATTGGATATTCCCAACTTTAATAGAACTACAATTGAGCAATTGGCTTTCTTAATTGCCAATAAACGGCCAGAAAAATTTCAATTGGAAATTGATCGAATCAGTTTGCGCTGAGAGAAAGAAATACCCCAAGTAATCAGAAGCGCAGTAGTTTTTCTTCTTTAACGGAGAGCTTTAGTACACTACTTTCTGGTTTATTCTGGGAATAAAAAAATCCGCTGGCTAATTCGCCCAGGAAATAAACTTTGTAGGCAGATCCTGCAAACTGCACCTGGCTCACAGCGGCCATAAAACCAGCCCCCTTATCACCTTGTAGAACGTCTTCTGGTCTACAAAAAGCCTTGTTGCCATCCTGATCTGGCACCTCGCAGTATGCACCTGTTAGGGCCATTACCGCTATTGTTTCTGGGTTTAGGTACACCAGGTGAGGGCTATCGCATTGCAGCACTTTTCCATCTTCTAAAACGGCAATTTTATCTGCTAGAGAATAGGCGTCCTCCAGGTCGTGGGTCACCATTAATGCACTTTGGTTACTCTCCTTAAGCACCTGCTTCAACTCTGCCCTCAACTGGTTTTTATGAGCAGTATCCAGATTGGAAAAAGGCTCGTCTAAAAGCAGTAATTCTGGTTTACAAAGCATAGCTCTAGCCACGGCCACCCTTTGCTGTTGCCCTCCTGATAGTTCTGCTGGTTTTTTCTGCAGGTGCTCTTCCAGGCGCAAACGCTGTACCCAAGTTTCTATGGCTTGCAAATCCGCCGAAACAAATTGGAGGTTTTCCCTCACCGTTAAATTGGGAAAGAGGGCGTAATCTTGAAAAACCAAAGCGATTTTAGGTGCTTTTCCCTGGCGGTTGAGATATTCTCCTTTTTGTGGGGATAAAAGCCCGGAGAGTATGTTTAATAGCGTGCTTTTTCCGCTTCCACTCTCTCCTAAAATGGCAATGCACTCACCAGGGTTAATGGTAAGGTTTAAATCTTTTATTACCGCAGTTTTCCCGTAGGAAAAGGATATGTTCTTAAGGCTAATCACAGTTTATTAGTACGGTTGTAGAGCAATATTCCCAGCGCACAAAAAAGCGAAATTAAAAGCGAGTAGGGAGCCGCTCGGTACAAATATTCATCCTCAACATAGTTGTATGCTTTGGTAGCTAACGTGTCGTAATTAAAGGGCCTTAAAATTAGGGTGAGGGGCAGCTCTTTAATGGCGTCAATAAAAATGAATAAGGCAGCTGCTGCATAGTAGGGCAGGAGTTGAGGTTTTAGTATGCGTGTAGAAACTGCAAATTTCTTGTAGGGCAAAAAAACCTTTGCCGCTTTTATTTGTCTTTCCCCCAATTTGCTCCAACCTCCTTCTGCTGCCGGTATTCCAACAGCATAGAGTTTTAGACTAACTCCCAATACCAACAAAAAAATACTTTGGTATAAGGTTTGTGTGGTACTTGGCATCCAACTGTTGAGGGTGGGAATAACCGTCCAAGCCGCGCCTAGCACACCACAAGCAATTACAGCTCCAGGAATGGAATAGCCTATTGACAATAGCTTATTTAACCAGTTATGGGCCGGATGTTTTAAAAAATGCTTTCCAAACAAAAGCCCCATGATGAGGGCCAGAGTTAACCCCGTAGCAGCTAACCCAACCCAAAAAGAATGAGCAGCTGAAGTCCAAAGCAAGCTGAAATTCTGCTTCTCCCAGTCAAACCAAAGTCCGTAAAGCATCCCAAACAATGGGGCTAGCAGCGCCAGGATAAGGGTTAGGTAAAAAACAGCTTTCAAAACAGCTTTTATTCCGCCATTTAATTCCGGTAAAACGCGGATTGATTTTTCTGTTTGGTCATCCTCCTTTTTTCCTTGAATTTTTTGAGCAATAATTCGAACGAGCAGAACAATAGCTAGTAGAATTAGAGATAGGGCTATTGCCTCTTCTTTTTCCCCTTTGCCAAACCAGGTTTTAAATATCCCCGTGGTTAGCGTGTTTACCCCGTAAAATTTGGCCGCCCCGTAGTCGTTTAAAAGTTCATAGGTAAGTAGGGCCGCTCCCAGACTTAGGGGGACAAAACTCAGGGGGAGAATAACCCGTTGCAATACCTTTTTTGGTGGAAGGTTGATGCTTTTGGCCTGTAATAAAAGGTTGTTGGCTTTACCCTTGGCAAAAAGGTATAGCGGCAACAGGATGTATGGATACAAGCAAAGAGCAAGTACAAATGAGAGACCCAAGAGGGATTTAATTCCGCTGCGTGATACGGGAACAATGAGCGATAAAAACTCCCAAACCATAGCCCAATTAAAGGCCATAATGTAAGTGGGGAAGCTAAGAGGGAGCAGTAAGACTAAAAGGTGTAGCGCGGGTCTTTTAGAGTAGTACAAAAACAATACGTTACTGTACGCAATTAAACTTGCAAAAAGCAGGCTTAAGCCTAATAGCGGAAGCGTACTTCCTCCCAAACTGTAAAAGCTGCTAAGCGCTTGTGGAATTTTTGAAGCGCCTTGAAATAGCAAATAAGCAATTGGGGCAATGATGATCATTGCCCCAAGGGTTGTTAAAACCGAACTAATTTTCCAAGCTATTGGCCAGCGCATGCATTTGGGCTACATCCAGCCCGTTTTTTCGAACAAGGATACAGCTTTCGGCTGATAGATTCCCAATGTTCCTAGCGCCAAAGTATCTGGAGTTAAGGTACCCAAAGCATCAAAGTTTTTTTGTTCCGGTACCGTTTGGGCAACCGTATATTCTTGGTTGTGTTCAAAAAATAGAGCCTGGTTTTCTGGTCTGGACATAAACTCCAGTAGTTTAACAGCATTTTCCTTGTGTGGGGCATATTTTACCACTCCAGAAGCACTGATATTAACGTGGGTGTTCATATTTACATCCTTGGGAAATACCAGGTTTACAGCCGCTAAAGCTTCTTTGTCAAGCGCTTCTTCGCTGCGCGCCATTTTACCAATGTAATAGCTGTTTGCCACAGTAATTTCACCTTCACCAGCTGCAATGGCTCTAATTTGGTCTGTATCTCCACCTTTGGGTTCGCGGGCAAAATTAGCATGCACGGCATCCACCCATTTCTGTGCAGAATCCTCTCCAACATGGGCAATAATGCCAGCCACTAAAGATTGGTTGTAAATATTGTCTGAGGAGCGCATTAAAACTTTGCCTTTCCATTCGGGTTTGGCAAGGTCTGCATAGCTTAGGTTCTCTGGATTGGGATAAGATTTACTCACCGCAATAATTCTGGCACGCATGGATAAGCCGTACCAAAAGTTTTCTGGATCGCGATATTTTGCCGCAATGTTTTTCTCTAATAACTCGGATTTAATCGCTTGTAAAATACC
>JBMYJC010000137.1:0-5932 GCA_049594055.1 Luteibaculum sp.
CGTTGCTCAATTAATTAATGAACTCCATACCTGTCAACTAGATTCAAGTTGTTACCTAGATACCTTGAAAAGAATGGATATTCCGCTTAGGGAATTTGAAAACTACTATTCCTGGAATGAAGAAAATTATACTCGGAATTGTGTTTTTCAGAATGAGCTGTTCGAGATGTTATTAATATGTTTCGAGAAAGGTCAAGGTTCACCTATCCACGATTATGATTCTCATGAGGCTTGGATTACGGTAGTTCAAGGAAAGTTGAGGGAGGAAAAGTTTAGGAAACATCCCAAAGGGCGTGGTTTAGAAAAAGTGAGCTCAGTAAATCTTGTGCCTGGAGACTTTACGTTCATTAGTGGACAAGTAGGTATTCACAGATACTATAATATCTTTGAGAACCGATCAGCCTGTTTATGTTTGTATGCCAAGCCAGTAGAAAGATGGAAGGTCTACGATGAAAAAACTGGAGATTTTACAGAGAAAGCAGTTTGGTACGATAGAAATCCAACGGACTTTTCTCTTGAGATTGAAGCGGTCGGTTAAATAAAAAACAACTTGCCAGGCACCCAATTTACTAACTATACAAGCAAACTTGGTGAGTTTTTATTCCAAAAAAATTCACGCTGCCTTCTTATCGTTAATGAAGCCAGGGAAATAGAATTATCCAATCCAAGCGCGGAGATACTATTAGCTTACGATCCAGGTGCATTAAATGGCCTGGATTTTTTTATGCTTTTTCCTATCTCAGACCGTATAATCGTTCAGGAGATTCACGAAAGGGCGTTTAGTTCTCGGGAGGAATTTGAGCAGATTGAACGTCTGCAGATCCTGGATTCTAACGATAACGACATCCAGGTTTTATGCACCTTTTCGGCAATAGAGATTGAAGAGAAAAGGCAGTTAATAGTAAGTATAAAACTATACCAACCTAAGGGAACTAATGGCTTTGAGCTTCAGCGATTAAACATCGAGCTAGAGAAACATATTGAGGAGCGAAATAGAGCCTTAAAATCTTCCCAGGAATTATACCGGATTGTAAGTAGGAATTTCCCAAATGGAGTAATCAGCGTATTCGATAAAAATTTTAATTACCTGTTTGCCGAAGGGAAAGAGTTGTATAATATGGGCATAACCAGTGAAAAGTTGGTTGGAACCAATTATTTAGAGCGCCTGCCCTATTCGCTTCACGATGAGATTAGCGATAAACTCCTGGAAGTGCTAAAAGGGCGCAACCAAACCTTTGAAATAGCATACAAGAAAAATCACTATATCCTCAACGCCACTGGATTAGAAAATCCACAAGGAGATATAGACCGGATTCTTTTGGTAGAGATAAACAACACGAACCAAAAAAGAGCCGAAGAGGAAATGAAGCGCGCCTATGAAAAAGAGCGTCAACTCAATGAGCTAAAATCCAGGTTTGTTTCCATGGCCTCTCATGAATTTAGAACACCGCTCAGCACTATACTTTCTTCCATCAACCTAATGATGAAATATCTCGATCAGCCGGATGGAAGGGAAAAAATTTTAAAGCACGGTAATAAAATTAAGTCTTCGGTAAAAAACCTCACGGCCATTTTAAATGACTTTTTATCACTGGATAAGCTGGAGGAAGGTAAAATGGAAATGCATCCAAGTACCTTTGATTTATGTGAGCTGGTGAGAAATTTGGCCGAGGATTTAGAGGAGTTACTCAAGGAGGGTCAGGAGTTTCAGCTCGTGTTGCCAAACGAACAAGAAGTTTACCAGGACCCAAACATTTTTCGGAATATCCTTCTTAATTTGCTCACCAATGCAATCAAGTATTCTCATGAGAATCAGGAGATTCTTGTGAAGGTTTTCCAAATTGGAAAGCACGTTTATCTGGAGGTTCAAGACCAGGGAATTGGAATACCTGAAGAAGAACAAATACAAATGTTTGAAAGGTTTTTTAGGGCAAAAAACGCTACCAATCTTCAGGGGACGGGCTTGGGTTTAAATATAGTAAAGCGCTACGTTAGTTTAATACAAGGTAAAATTTCCTTTATTAGTAAAGAACAAGAAGGCACTACCTTTACGGTGAGCTTTCCTAAACAATTTAAGCATGAAGAAAATACTGGTCATTGAGGACAATCCGGATGTCAGAGAAAACATTGTAGAGGTTTTAGAATTAGCTAATTATGATGTTAAACCCGCCTCGGACGGTTATGAGGGCGTCAAACTGGCTAAAGAAGTAGTGCCAGATTTAATCTTATGCGACATCATGATGCCGGGTTTAGATGGCTACGGTGTGTTGTACATGCTTAGTAAAAACCCCGAAACCGCGAATATTCCATTCATTTACTTATCCGCTAAAGCGGATAAAAGTGATGTAAGAAAAGGAATGAATCTAGGGGCGGATGATTACTTAACAAAACCCTTCGAGGAAATGGAACTCCTGAATGCGGTTGAAACCCGGATGAAGAAGTTTGACCAATTTACTATCCGGGGAGAAGGGGTTGAGGCGTTAGAAAACCTGGTAGCCGATGTTAAAGGCCAGGAGGCACTAAAGGAGCTAAAGGAAAGTACTACGCACAAAACCTACAAAGCCAAGGAAGATATATACAGAGAAGGCGATAGCAGCAGCAACTTATTTTTCATTTTTAAGGGGAAAGTGAAGCTGTGGAGGATAAGCGAAACGGGAAAGGAACTTATAACCACATTAGCTGCACCAGGAGATTATTTCGGCTATACCAGTATCATTGAAGGAGAACCGTATCCTGATACAGCAACAGCCTTAGAGGAAACAGAAATTGCAATTATTTCAAGAGCCCAGTTTTTGGACTTGATGAAGCAACACAGAGACATATCTAACCTCTTCATTAAACTGCTTAGTAACAATTTAGCAGAAAAGGAGGCCAGATTGCTTAAGTTGGCCTATTCTTCGGTGCGCGAGCGCGTTGCTGATTCCATCAAGAGCTTTCTCTCCAAACAAGACACCAACATTATCTCAGTAGCTCGGGACGACCTGGCTCATTTGGCGGGTACAGCTACAGAAACCTTAATTAGGGTGCTCTCCGACTTTAAGGAAGAAGGGATTATTGAAATTAATGGTCGGGAGATTAGAGTTCTAAAACCCGAGCGCTTCGATAATATCTACCGATTCGTTTAAAGTCTTATCTGCTTTTGAGTTGGGTCACGGGGATCTGTGATTGCACTCATCGGCTTAGCCCTGTGCTGTGGGTAACTTTGTAATAAGTTATTGCAGCGAGGAGAGTGAACTAATTTAAGACTGACTACGGATCGTTTGGTTTTTCTGAGTGTTTGCTAAAATTACCTCGCTGTGAAACTGAAAACTCTCCATAATACGGAGTTAATCACAACAGCGAAATGGGACTTTTAGACACAATACAAAAAAGGAAAAGCAGATTAAGTTCGCTATCAGCTCCTTGGACAGGAATGCTGCCCGATACGCTGATAGCATGCACTGACTTTTCCGATGCATCAAAAAGAGCTTTCATCTATGCGCTTGAGGTGTATAAACCAGCTATTCGGAAAGTAATTCTGCTGAACACCTACAGTATTCCGAGCATTAGTATTGGGAGCTTAGTCACCATTAAAGACATTCTTTATCAATTGTCTGAGGAAGGCCTAGAGCAATGTGAGGACCTCGTTAACTCGAAGTTTGGTAGAGGTGAAATAGAAATAGAAAAAATAAGTAAAGCAGGTAATATTAGTACGGTATTGGATGAAATTATTGAGTCTAATCCAAACAGTTTTTTGAGCGTAGGTACAACTGGAGCAAGTGGCGTAGATGGTGTGGAGATAGGAAGCACCCTGAGTGCGATTTGCAATGGGACATGCGAAATACCTGTACTATGTGTACCTCAGAATGCCGAACAATTTAAAGCGGAAAACATACTCTACATCTCCGACTTGAAAGAGCTAGAGGTTGTAAATCACCTTAATATTTTACTGGGCACTTCTCTTTTAACCCAGGCCGAGGTTCATATTGCACATGTATCGGAAAGAAATATTATTCAATCCTTTAATGTTTCTGCAGCTGATAGAGACCTTATTCCAATGTACTCCGAATTATTTCCAAACGTACCTTTTACCTACCGAAACTTAAATGGGGTAGAACCTATCCCAGACCAAATAGACCAGATTATACGCGAGAAAAAGGTGGATTTGATTTTTGTAATACTTTCAGATGATGGTTTCTTAAATGATATCCACCATGAAAAAAGTAGCAGAACCAAAATGTTCTCCAACCAACTTCCAGTTATTTCACTTCGTTTAAAGGATTAGTTGGGTTCCCTAAAATTTTTATTTTTGCCCTCCACTGCGGGGAATTAGCTCAGTTGGCTAGAGCGTTTGACTGGCAGTCAAGAGGCCACCGGTTCGAATCCGGTATTCTCCACATTTTTTTCCCCATCTTCAGTTCTTGGAGGTGGGGTTTTTTATTTACAGTAATCCCGGTTTCAAAAATCTAAACCCTTCCTGGTACAGTTTGGTACCATCCACCCACTTGTATTTTTCGCAGGGTTCAAAATCAGGGATCTCTCTTTGTAGATTCTCAAATGCCATACTATAAAAGTCCTTTTTGCTCAGTTTGAGAGGAGGAACCACATTGTAAACCCCCTTTTTTATCTTTTGAAAAAGATAAATACAAGCATTAACAGCATCCATTTGATGTATCATATTAACAAAACCGTCACTTATTACAGTTTTCCCTTGAAACCAATGCCCGGGATGTCGATCATCTGAGTTATACAAACCGCCCATTCGCAACACACAAAGGGAATGGTTTTGTTTAGCTAAAAGCTGCTCAGCCTCAAAAACTTTTGGGCTAGCAGGTGGAAGGGTAAATGCAGTGTCTTCAGCATACTCGCCAAAGGAAGGGTAATAACCCGTGGAACTAACAGATTGAATGTAGGTATTTGGAAAATACGTTTGGATTTGGTGCAGACTGATTGAAAGCTTTTCGATATATCCATCAGCCTTAGAAGGAGGGATAGCAATTACAATTAACTCCGGGTTAGAACCTATTTCTTTAGCCAAAGCTTCCATTTTTTGCCCTAATAAATAAATATGAGGCTGGATATTACTTTTCTCTAACTCATGTGCTTTCTCATCTCGCGTAATAGTTCCGTGGACATGAAAACCAAGCTGCACAAGCTCCTTCCCTAAAGGAAGTCCAAACCAGCCACAACCCAGTATTAAAGCTTTATTTTTCATCTAATACTGCTTTTAATAATTCGCCAACGCTTCGATAGTTTTTGTTTTTGTAGCTCATAAGGTTTTCTTCACAAACAATGGTCGCCTCAACCTGGCTGCAATCTTTAACTCCAAAACCATTTCTTGCTAATGCATTCTTAAGCCAACGGGCTCTGCTTCCCTCCCCATAAAAATTTAACTCAGAATGGAGCTCCAGGCAATACTCAAAATGGCCGGCTTCTAGATTAAACGCAACGTTTGGAGAATTAAAGGTCTCCCCTATTTTTCCATCCAGAATAAGGTCTTCGGGACAAGCAAAATGCGTTTGGCCACCCTGCTCCATAAGAATTATTTGGTCTGCAATTCGAAGAGAGAAATCTACATCGTGTGAGCTACAAATGATACCAATGTTTCTTGAACGAGCTATTTTTTGCAGCAGCACACAGGTTTCTATGCGCATAGCTACATCCAGGTGTGCAAAAGGTTCGTCTAAAATAATGTAGGGTGTATTTTGGCAGAGGGCTCTTAGGATGTAAGCCTTTTGCAGCTCCCCATCACTCAATTCAATTAATCTATTTTGAAGCAAATGGCTAATCCCAAGTTCTTTATGCAGTCCATACTGCGGACTTTGCCTGTTATTTAATTCAATAAGGTTTTCTACAGTAAACTGGTTAACGGCCGGACTGTTCGATGCTACATAAGCCATTTTGGTGGCTCGTTGGCTCACGGGTATTTTGCTTAGTTCGATTTCATCAATGT
>JBMYJC010000138.1:0-5922 GCA_049594055.1 Luteibaculum sp.
GCTCATTTAGGAGGATATCAATGTTATCAACCCCAATACCACTTGAAACAATAGATAGTTGCCGGCTACCAATTTCACCTGAGCAGCAATAAAACTCCCTGTTTTCTGATTTGAAAGTGATTTTGTCAAAGTGCTTCGCAACCTCTTTAACCCTTCCTGGATCGCCAACAATGATAAGGTCTTGGTGGATGTGCTCCCGCGGAAATTTAACATGGTAGGCACCACTTTTTACATTGGCATTAAGCCATTGGTCTTCCATGACTTAATTAAAAATGGCCGGTAATTTTTCGCTTCTGAATTTGCTCTCTCGCTCCCCTAATTTCAGGAATAACCCTGCTGTAGCTTTTTCCGCTACATATTGGTCTAGATCTGGACCGTTGGGAATGCTTTTCCCAAAGAATCCTGCAAAGCGCTTGTACTGCTTAAACAAATCGTTGAGCAGATTGTAGGTTCCAGCCTTATCCAGAACCTGTTTTACCAGTGGTCTCAGCAATATTTCAATTTGATTAAAACTCTTTCCTTCCAGGTAATTGCTAAAGCCATTAGATTTTGGGGCAATGCTCAAGGCATCCTGCAAAGTCAGTTGCTGGATGGCGTTTGTTAATATGGGTTTGGCAGCATCTATGGTCTTTTCTGCTGCTTCATTGAGTTGCATTTCCACTCTTTTTACCAACGATTCACCACCAAATCGCACAACTGTAGTTTTTACATACTCATATTGCTTGGGTAGTGGGATGTAAATGCTGGGATCGGCACTAAAGGCATTATCAATGGCTAATTCCGTTACCGTATTGGCTCCAAACTCTGCAACCTTCGTTTTTATCTGACCAATGTTTAAGCTGTTAGAATTAAACAATTCACGGCCTTTGTCTGCCGCGTCTTTCAGATCATCTATCTGTGCAATAGAGGCAAAAGAGAAAGTGGAGAGGACTAAAATTAAGAGTATAGTTTTCATATTGTTTTTGGCTTTGGGGAGGATATTACAAAAAGCCTTCCAAAGAAAACCTAATCGAAATCTGTTGTCAACTTAAATCGCTGCACTTGGCCTTTTTCTGCGTCTGCCACGTAAAGGATGTCATTGGCAAAGGCTACAGCAAATGGATTTTAAATTCTGTTAAGCCTATTCCATTACCACCAAAAGAGACAATTACATTCTTTTTATCAGAGGATGAGGATGGGGGAGGTACACCTTCCAACCCGTTTCCGGTGAATTGGTATAGCGAGTCTTGCGTATTATCTACAACAAATATGTAATTGGAACCATCTCCGGCAATGGTAATACCCTTGGGGCTTTTAAATTTGTTTGGGGTATTTATAAATCCATCGGCCTTAGAAGTATCTTGCTCTGCAGGTGCTGCCGCTTCATAACCCGCGCCATTTTCTGAAGAAAAATACCTGATGGTCCTAACTCGGAAAGCGTTGTCTTGGGAGGAATCTGCGGAGCAGTAAATAAAATCCCGGCGGTTGGCTTGTGCAGAGGTTTGTGGTGGCTGCATAAATGTGGTTAATCCCACGGGCTTTTTGAAAAAATTTCGCACGAAGCTACCATCTGAGTTAACAAAAACAGGTCCTTGATATTTATCCTGGTTATTAAAAATAATCACCGCATCATCTGGAGGTATGGTATTAGAACCTGGAAATTTTCCAATACGACTCACGTAAAATTCATTGTCGCCAAAAACAGCAATATCGGTTAATTGAGTATTGGCATCATCGCTTCCCAGTGTGTTTTTGTAGTAGAAGGGATGAACTAATTCATTAATAATTTGACCTTTTCCAATATCTACTCGAGCTCCTTGAGTGATATCAATTCGGTAAATAGTGCTTAAGGAAAAGGATTGACCGTTGATGGTAGTGTCCTTTTTTCCAATGGCTAGTAAATCCAATTTACGGTCTTGCGCAACGCGTGTAACACCTGGAATACCTATGCTTCCTATACGCATCCCACTTTGGTCATAGGCAAAAATGCGCTCTTGTATGGAGTCCACGATGTAGATCAATTCATCAAAGCCATAAAGTACATCGGTAGGTGCTAAAAAACCTTGTAGTGCGGGTTGAACTGGAACATAAAATGCCGGGCGCTGAGAAAATTCGGGTGGTGTTAGGAAATCGGTGTCCGTTCGGTCTCCCAGGTATTTATCGCAAGCAGAAAAGGTAATTATTGCAAGTGCAAAAAGCAGGAGTTTTCTCATTATTCGCGGCTGTCTTTATTCAGTTCAAAAACCAGGGAAATATTGTGTTGTAGTCCGTAGAAATCGGTAGGAAGGGCAGTGTAATCAATGTAAAATGGATGTGCCCCAATACGCGATCTTAATCCTAAACCTCCAACTGGAAGGCGTTGGCCTTGCACATTAACCTTAAAGCCAGCACGCACAAAAAGCAAGTCTATGAAACTATACTCTGCACCAAAGCGAAAATTCTCAGCATTGTCGTTGGGGTGGTTTAACTCAAAAGCAACACGGATCTTTTGTTTTTCGCGGTCTAGGGCCAACATACTAAGTCCTAGTTTGAAAACAGTTGGGGTAGTATAGTCGTCTAATTCTGCCTGGTTGCGGTTAAATCCTTCTGCCAGGTAATCTCCACCTAAGCCACTGTTCCCACCAAAATTTTGAACCATTACCGCAAAAGCCATGTCCTTCCAGTCGGTTTGGTAGCGGAATCCTAAATCTACGGTTGCGGTGCTGTTATTGTATTCCGCCAGTTGCTCGTAGACAAATCTTCCGGTAACTCCCAGCGTAAACCATTCGGTTAATTGCAAACCGTAGCTTAATCCAAATGCCGTGTTGGTGGCAAAAACTTGTTGCCCAGTTCCCTGCGGCTGAAACTCTGTGCGAACTTCCATAAAAAATCCTAGAGAGGAAACTTGGTTTTTTCTGGGCAAGACTGCGAAAACTCCGGTTTGGTTCATGCCCGCACCATGCCAATATTGATTGACCCCAAAACTCATGTTTTTAACCTCAGCGATTCCCGCAGGGTTGGTGAATAAACTCTGGGCAAAACCAGGTAAAGCAACACTGGCTCCACCCATGGCAGCCGAGCGGGGTGCAATGTCGTTTTTAAGAAAACTGAGGGTGGAGACTCCTGCTCTTTGTCCACCCAAATTGGGCAGCACCTGGCTAAAACTGTTGAAGCCAATTAAAATTACTACTAGGCTAATTAAAAATCTCATGGCTAAAACTTAAAAGCAATTCCGTATAACAGCTGTCTGGGAGCCAGGTATCTGGCTGGATTGTCGGGTTGGGCACCACGTTCTTCCGGTCCTATGTACCTGGGATCTCTATACTCCTCGGTTAAATCGTCACCAGGTTCCCACGCCCGGCCCGTAATAGGATTTACAATTTGGCTGTTCTTGTTGTTAAACATGTTTCTCACCTCCACAAATACTGAGAAGCCACGACCCTTATCTCCAAAAAAGCTTTTGGTAATTTTTAAATCTGCGTTAAACCACCATTTCCCAATTTTCTGCAGTCGCTGGTCTTGCTGAATTTCGTAAAGCGGGCGGCCCAGTGAATTTTCTCCTACTTGCTTGTATGGAGTGTATCGATATCCGCTGTTGGTCTTAACCGAGAAAAACACGGTGTAGTTGGCAAATGGGGTGTTCCCAATAAAGAAAGTGGAGTCGGTTTTAAAGATTAATCCTCCCTTAATGTCCCAAGGCCTGTCCCAAGCCAGGAATTGTTCTTTACTCAAAGCAACCTCTCCAGTTTGCTGAATTTGCAAACTGGTTTCGCGAGCGCTATTCGATTTTCCTCGTGCAACCTGATAATTCACGCTACCAAATCCACTCAGCAGGCGAGTAGCTCTCCATTGAACAGAGACTTCAACCCCATAGATTTTTGCGTAATCCTGGTTAATAAACATGCTTTTATCCACCACTTTACCAGTTACATCCCTAACCCCAACAAGGCGCGATACGATGTAATCGAAGCGGTTGTTGTTGTAAGCAGAAATGGAGACTGCCGCGTTTTTACTGATTTGCGACTTTAACCCCAGCTCGTAATTCACGCTCACCTCGGGGTTGAGGTTTGGGTTGCCTAAATCATCCAGGAAAGAGTTTTGTTGAAAGGCTGGATCCAATCCCTGGTAAAGAAATCTAGGGTGGGGGAGTTTCATGGAGTGACCGTAATTGAAGAACAACACATTGTTGTCTGTAACCGGGAAACTCACATTTATTTTTGGGAGCAATCTGGCTTTCCATCGCAATCCAAATAGCTCGCTAGTTTCATTTTGGTAGTCTAATCTAACTTGCTGTATAACAGGAGATAGGGGATCCGATACTGCGTTATCGGCAAATTTACCGTTGGCCCAGTAGTTAAATCACAATCCCAGGGTGGCGATAATACCATTGTAATTGATCTCGTCCTGGAAATAAAGACCTCCCGAATAGGCTGTGACTTTCCAAATATCACTTGAAGCCCCAATTCTGGTTGAAGGAGCACTAACTGAATCGTTTAGCACAATGGGTGCACCTACCCAAGGCTTAAAAACATCCACCCATTGATAGGTAGTGGCTTTATTCTCCAGACCAAAAGAGAAGCGATGGGTTTTGTTGTTTGGATAATAGCTAAACTTAAACCGTGAGCTGTATTCCTCGGTGTAGTGGTCGTGCCAGGTGCCAGCAATACCACCATTGTTTATGAACCAAGGCCCAGGCAAGATAAATCGTACGCTGCTGTCGTTGGGATTAAAAACCTCCACTGGATCGGTGACAATGCTGGCTTCATCTAAGATTTGATCCACACTCTCTGTTCTAAACGGACGGCCATTTGCATCAGCTCTCAGGTTGGAGAATAACCTACCAATAGTGGCAGACAAATTCCAGCGATCGCTAAAAAAGTGGTTCAGGTTAAGTGCAGTAAGATTACTGTGGTGCGTGTAAGTGGTGGCGTTATCCAGGTTTAATTTTCTGCGAAACTGAAATCCCGGAGCCAAAATCTGATCGAAGCCTACTATCTGAAGGGTTCTGGAGTTTTGGTTGACTTTTAAGGAGTGCTGGTTAGTAAGCGTAAGTTTTGTTCCTGGTTTGATGGCGTAAGCTAGTTTTAGGGTATTGGTAAAGTCGTTGTCTTGCCTTGGTGCCCAGAGCGAGTCATTTCCTGCAAAAAGCGAGGAGTGTAGCTGATTGGCTTGCGATCCAAAGTAGGTATCGGTGATATCAAAAGATCCAGCCAGGAAGATGGTGAGCTTCTTTTTAGTACCAGGAATAGGGCCGCTCATATTGATGTTTCCTACATCGGTATTCCAACTGCTGGCCCAAGTTCTATCGAATCCCAGATTATCTCTTTGATAGGATCCGCCTACTTCCCAGGTTTCGGAGCCCTCTTTAATGGTGGTGGCAATAACCCCAGAATTGGCATCTCCAAACTCTGCCCCTTGCCCTCCTGTTATTAATTTAAGGTTGCCTACAGATCCTGAGTTAACCTTCACCCCAAAACCCGTTCCAGCCAAGGGATCTTGAGCCGAAACATTGTCAATCATGTATTGGGTTTCGTAGACCCTTCCCCCTCTAATTTGAATACCATCTGCGGTTTCAGAAACTCCGCTCTGTAATCCAACAACTTCCTTTATGTCTCGGGTGTTTAGTTTGGATAATTGCTCTTGGTCTATGTCTATTTCCGAGGAGCCAGATTCTAAATCAATCAGTGTTTTTTGTCCTACAATTTCAACAGCATCCAGGGTTTGGGAGCGCGAGGTGAGTTTGATGTTTAAGGTCTTTTTTTCTCCAGCCTTAATACTTATCCCATTAAATAGCTTATCGGCATAGCCCAAATAGGTAACCTTAATGGAGTAGTCTCCGGGGTTGATTTCCTTAATAACATATTTTCCATCGAAGTCTGCACTTGCTCCTTTGTAGGTACCAACAATCTGCACCAAAGCCCCGGGAAGGGTTTCTCCTGTGCTCTCATCGGTTATTACGCCACT
>JBMYJC010000139.1:0-1460 GCA_049594055.1 Luteibaculum sp.
CGAGAAGGCGTTTTTATCAGGGTTAACCCAGACAAAGCAAAGCTTTCGTCTGCCTCTAGGGCAAATTACGCTCTATTGCATAATTTGGGTTAAAGTGGTTCAAAAACAGCATCAAGGCAGTGGGGAACTAACGGAAGGAATTGTTAAACGCATCCTAACAAAATCTTCCACCCATCCACACGGAATAAAAGTAATGTTGGAGGATGGAACCGTTGGAAGAGTTAAAGCGCTATCCCAAGAAGATTAAGCCCTCCGAATTACGCAAATACCTGCAATAGGGCTGAGTTTTTTAGCTCAGGTATCCCAGCCAATCTAAGCTGGAAGCCTTTTAAAAATCAAATGGAATGCTTGATTGTAAAGACTAAATAGCCCCTATAATCATAAGACCGGAGATGGTGGCAGCAAAAATGCTAACCGCCACATTCCAACGCTGATGTGGAAAGGAAGCAAAGAGCTGAATGAGATAATACATCGCAAAAAACACGGCAACAATTACAATTTGGCCTAGTTCAATCCCAATATTAAATGCCAGCAGCGGTAGTACAACACTCTCTTCTATATCGGCTAGCATACTTCTGTAAAAGTTAGAGAATCCAGCTCCGTGGATAAATCCAAAAACCAAGGCTACAAAGTAGTTGTAGTTGGTTTTACTGCTGCGCATTTTGTTGTAAAACAAGATGTTGTTTAAAGCGGTGAGGAAAATAGTTATGGGGATTAAAGTTTCTATGAGGTCTTGCGGTAAACGCAACATATTTAATCCAGAGAGCAGGAGAGTAACGGAGTGCCCCAGTGTAAAAGCGGTAAGCAGAATAAGGACTTTTTTCCATTGCCTTAATTCGTAAAGTGCGCAGAGCGCAATTACAAATAGCATGTGATCATATCCTGCCAGATCAAGAATATGATTAATTCCCTGCTTGAGATAAAAGTTAAAATCCATGCAACAAATCTATCCTAAATCAAAATTTAGGAAAGCTGTGCATGGATTAATTTTTTGTTCGGCCAGAATCAGCAGCCTTGATCTCCAAATGTGAAGTTAAATTCCTGGATTACAGGCTTACCGTGCTCATCTCGCGCAGGGTTCCATTTGGGCATGCTACGCAAAGCCTCTTTTAAAATTTGGTCGGCTTCCTCATTCCCCGAACTTTTGGCAGTGTTTATCTCAACACATTCTCCAGCTTCATTTATACTGAACCAGACCACCGCCCGATCAAAGTTGGCCGGTAATTTACCATAAACGGAATTTGCAATTCGGTCTCTTAGATACATACGCAAGGCTTCTTTTCCTGCAGGAAAATTGGCCTCGGCATGCGGTATAACATTCAGGTAAATCTCCATGTTTTTAACTTCCAGCGCATTGGTAACTGTATTTTTTTGCTCAAAATCAACATTCACTTTCAGTCCGGTTCCATAATCCAGGTTGTTTAGCAATTGCATTTGTGCATCACTCAATTTCAGAGCGT
>JBMYJC010000139.1:1470-5916 GCA_049594055.1 Luteibaculum sp.
GCGTTTCCATTGGCTTGCATATCCATTTCGAGTCCCAACACCTCAATTTCAGTCTGCAGGTAATTTTCTATCCAGTTGGAGGGAAAGTCGCTTATTAAGTCTTCTAAAGTTTTGGCTTGCTCCAGCTGGGATTTTCTTATTCCCTTAAAATACCGATTGCTTACCTGGTATTGATTGAGATTGGATACGGGCTTTCCGTCAAAATTTAATTGAGGTAGCGTAAATACCGGGTTTTGGGTAATTGGTTGATTGCCTTTTACCTTTTGATCATTGCCTTTACTTGCTATTAATGCAATGGTACTCGTGCCAACAAGGGCTGCTATTGCTATGGTAATAAGCTTTTTTTTCATGATGTTCAATTTTAGCGTTTCTACCAAGGTAATGGGCCGCCATTCGATAAATGGAGAAGTTTTGTAAAACAGTGTAAACGCTAGGTAAAATTTCTTCCCAGACTAATTGTTACTAATCAGCTTATAGCCTATTCCCCTGAGATTCACAATTTTAACGGCATCATCAGCCTCCAATCTTTTACGCAGCTTAGAGATGTACACATCCAGGGTTCTGCCTACATAGGCATCTCCATTGCCCCAAACTTCTTGCAGTAAATCCTCTTTTTGAATGGGGGTATTGCGCTTTTCCGAGAGAACTTTGAGCAACTCCGCTTCCTTGGCAGATAATTCTTGCGTTTCTCCATTTAGGATGAGCAGCATTTGATTGGGATCAAATTGAAAGCGGCCAACTTGCTGTATTTCAGGTTTTATGTGATTTATTCTCTTTTTGCGCCAAACAAGCAGGGCGACCAGGCAGGCCACGAGCAATCCAAGCAAAATGGCTAGGGTCATTTTTCCGAAGGCATCGGTTTTTGATTTGCTTTCTTGGGGGGCCGCGAGCTCAGGGCTAGCCTTGCTAAAATTATTAGAAGCAATGTTTAATAAAACGGCAATTTGATAGCAACCATTGGGAAGGGTTCGGCCCTGGCAGGAAATTAGGGCTTCTGCTTGCTCTTCAAATACCTGATAGCTGTATACAATGTTTTCGTTTTCACAGCTTAGCACTTCCACGCGGTATCCGTTGTTTAATCCATGCATTTGAAAACGCTCCATCAAAAAGCTGGATAGCAAACCCGGATCAAAACTAATGGGTCCCGAGAAGGTCATAAGAAGGGTGTCATTTCCCGTTTTGATGGGAAGAATTCTTGTGCTGGAGTCTCCGCTGGCTTGCAACAATTGGTGGCCGGCATGTCTAAACCCCGCGTTGAGTTCCGGATAAAGATTGGAGCCAAGGTTTAGCGATTGTGCCTTTGCGTTTAACAGAAACAGCGATGTAAAAAGAAAAAGTAGGCAGGCCTTCACAAAAGCAAAAGTAGGTGATAAGCCTTGCTGCTGCGCAAATTTTCGCTGGGTTTACATTAATTTACATTCGGGCTTTAGCTTATTACGTGGAAAATAGGGCCTGGAATGTTTTCAATTTAATTCTTGGGCAACTTACTCAGGCCTACTAGAAAATTTCGCAAAAACTGATCCTTACATTCCCGGTAATGTTTATGCCCCGGTTTTCTGAAAAAAGCCGATAATTCGCTCTTGCTGAATTTAAAATCTGCTGCCTCCAAGGCATTTAAGATGTCTTCGTCTTTATAGTTGAGAGCGATTTTCAGTTTTCGCAGGATTAAATTGTTGTTTAATTGTTTTTCCGCCTCGGGTTGTGGGCCATCCTTTGGGCCACGTTTGTAGGTAATAAATCCATTGAGAAAAGAGGCCAGCTGGTAATGATTTAATGCAGCTTGTTCCGGATCATCATCCTTTTTGAGCCAATGCTTTATTTCTTCCTGTTCAACTTGCATTTCACCAAGTGCAAAAATCTCTTGCATGGTGCCATCCGAGAGTGAAAATGTAAAACGCAATCGCCTTAAAATGGAGTTTGTTGTAAGCATCGGGTATAGTGGAAATAATCGCGAGAAAGCAAAAGTAGTAAAGTGGAAAATTTGAAAAGGCGAAAAGTTAAAAGGGCAAAGCTGGAAGCGAAAAGAAAGTTCAGAGCTCGGAGCTGATAGTTCGTAGCGAAGCACACTTTTGTTGTGAACAACCTAAAAAGTTAACTTTTCTGCTGATCTGGTTATTCGCTGAATTGGTGATTTGACCTGTGCACCAAATTCCTCCCCTTCGGGGAGGTTAGGAGGGGCCTTTCCCTCATACGTGGTGCTTAAGCCATCTCTTTAAAACCCAAAATGCTTGTTCCATTCTTGGGCTGTACTACATCCTTCCAGTGACAGATAAACACCTTGGAAACGCCATTGAGGATCGCATCCTTGCAATTGTCAATTTTGGGGTGCATACCGCTGTGGATGGTACCATCCTTCTTTAATGCCTCAATTTTTTCCAGGTTAAGGGTATCTATTTTACTGTCGGGAAGCTCAATGTCTCTCAACAATCCTGGCAATTCGAAGCAATAAATTAATTCTACTTCATAGTCTTTGCTCATTGCTTTTGCAATGGAGGCTGCAATGGTATCTGCATTGGTATTAAACAAATTGCCTTGGGTATCGTGGGTAATAGCACAACTGGTAGGGGTTATGCCATTTTCCAGCAGTAGCTTAAGAAATTCAACATTCACCGAGTCATCCACGCAATCGCCTACAAATCCGTAATCAATCTCTTCAACCGGTCGTTTTACGGTTTTAAAATAATTGGCATCGGCACCACTCAATCCCATCGCGTTGCAAGATCTTTTTTGCAGGGAGGCAACAATGTTTTTGTTGATCAATCCGGCATAGCTCATGACCACAATGTCTAACATGGCGCCATCTGTTACTCTACGTCCCTGCACCATTTTTGGTGGAATCTGAAAGGTTTCCGCTAATTCAGAGGCTATGCTTCCACCTCCGTGGACTAAAATTTTAGGTTCTTCTATTTTGGCAAATAAGTCGAGGAACTGATGTAAAATCTCCTTATCGTTAATTACGTTTCCTCCAACTTTTATGACTTTTAATTTCTTAGGCATGTGTTTTAATTTCTTCTAGTTCTGTGTGGATGGCACCAAAAAAGGTGTTCAGGTCTTCCTTACAAATTGTTAGGGGCGGGAGGATGCGAAGCACATTGGGGTTACTGGCCGCCCCGGTAAAGATGTGGTGCTTAAAAACCAGGTTTTTCCGCATCTCTGCTACGGGAAATGGAAATTCTAATCCTAGCATTAATCCACGACCTTTTACTTTTACATCTTTTAATTCACTGGCGTGTCTTTGAAACTCTTCCTCCAACTGCTTCACTCGCTCCATCAAATTTTCTTTCTGCAGCACTTCTACCACGGAGAGCACCGCAGCGCAGGCCAGGTGGTTTCCACCAAAAGTGGTTCCCAACATTCCTTTGCTCATATTGATATCATCGCGCACCAAGACAGCTCCTACTGGAAAACCATTCCCAATGCCCTTTGCCATAGAAATTACATGCGGCCTGGATTTCTCATTCATTTGAAACCCGAAAAACTTACCCGTTCTTCCAGCTCCCGACTGAATTTCATCCGCAATAAGAAAAGTGCCGGTTTCTGCGCATAATTTCTCTAACTCTTGCAGGAAGTCTTTGCTTAACATATCCAATCCTCCAACCCCTTGGATGGGTTCAAATATCACAGCAGCATATTCTTCTGTGCTTAGAGCCTTAGAAACAGCATGGATGTTGTTCATTGGGATAAAATCTGCCCGTATGGGTTGACTTAATTCAGACTGCACCTTGTCATTGTCTGTGCAGGCCATAGCTGCTGCTGTTCTTCCGTGAAAAGCATTTTTAAATGCCAATACCTTTTTTCTTCCTGTGCTTACCGCAGCAATTTTTAGCGCGTTTTCGTTGGCCTCTGCACCGCTATTGCACATAAACAGCTGGTAATTATCCAGGCCTGAAATAGCTCCAATTGCCTGGCATAATTCCTCCTGCAACGGGTTTTGAATGGCATTGGAATAAAAGGCAAGCTGACTCACCTGTTCTTGAATATTTCTAACAAAAGTAGGGTGGGAGTGTCCAATACTAATAACCGCATGGCCTCCGTACAAATCAAGATAAGCCTGTCCTTCTTTGTCCCATACCGTTGCATTTTCCGCTTTGGTGGGGGTTACATCGTATTTTCCGTAAACGTCTAATAGCTTCATATTAAAAGTAATTTCCTTTAAGTTTTAATCCCGTATTCTCCGCAAATCCAAACATGAGGTTCATATTTTGAACCGCCTGCCCCGAAGCTCCTTTTAAAAGGTTGTCTATAGCGCAACTCACAAGAACTTGATCATCGTGTTTATCTACGTGGATAAGTGCTTTAGCGGTATTTGTTACTTGCTTTAAATGAATAGGTGTTTCACTAACATGGCTTAAGGGGTGCTCTGCATAAAAATCAGCATACAGTTTTCTTAAAGTGTCCAAGTCTTTATTGCAGGTTGTGTATAAGTTAATCATAATACCACGAGGA
>JBMYJC010000140.1:0-5894 GCA_049594055.1 Luteibaculum sp.
TGGTTTCCGCGTTTACACAGGATTCGGGCGTGGTAATTTCCAAGGTTACAGTAACAGTACCCTCATCATTAAAAGTTAGATTAAAACTTGGATCGGTCTGGTTGGGTAAGCCACCTGAGAAGCTCCACAAATGATCGCCTGCACCCGGTGTAGCACTGCTGAAGGTGGCCGATTCATTCTCAATAATTGGATCGGGATTAACAGAAAAATCAACATTGGGAATAGTTCCTTCATTAAGGATAGTGGTGTCTCCCTCAAATACCAGACATCCGTTTTCATCCTTCACCTGAAGAGTGTATGAGCCTGGCCCTAAATTTTCTAGTGGATTGCCACCATTAGTATTGGCACCATTCCATAAAAACTCAAAATTCCCATTTTGATCCAGATTAACCTCAACACTTCCATTTTCCTCTTCGCAGCTTGCGTTAACCACCGTAAAGGTACCAGCAATTAAGTTGGCGTCCTCCTTTATTTCAAAAGTTTCAGTAACAACACAAGCCCCATTATCTACCTCAACAGTATAAGTGCCAGCACCTACCTGATCTAGTTGGTTGGTAGCATTAGACTGTCCTACCCAATTGTATCCATACTGGGCAGCTCCCTCTGGTGTAAGCGTTATAGAACCGTCTAGATTCCCACAGCTTGCATCAATAATTTGTGCAGTAAACTCGGGCACAGCATATCCAAAAGCTATGAGATCGTCCGTTTTAACTCCACCGCATCGACCGGTTGCTTCCAGTGTGATGGTTTTTTGCCCTTCTCCCGAAAATTGCACCACTGGGGATGGATCGGTAGAATTTGCAATGTTTCCATCTGGACTAAAGCTCCAATCATAACTAATAATGTTGGTAGGATCTTCCACTTCCAACAATAGGCGCTCTGTGATGCAAAAATCTAGACTAGGCTGGGAACTCTCAATGATGTTTACTTCAAACTCATCGTAAGGAACCGTTTCAATAGCCATGGAGAAATAGGCTGGATCGGCAAAAACACCCCATCCTCCGTTAAACTTCACAAACAGAGAATTGTATTGGTTATCCCTAAACTGGGTTGCGAAAACGCCCAGCGTATCAACACTTGGCGAAAATTCCCATCCAATAAAAAAGTTTCCTTCTACGCTTACCGGCTCTTGGAAAGCAACCAAATTGTAACTGTTTGCTGTCAATCCGCTAAACGGCAAAGTTCCTGAAGTAACAACGTTTCCTGGAGTTCCATTACCACTCTCTTCATAAACATTAAAGGTGATATTGGATGGAGAGCCTAAATCAGTGATCTGAGCGATGGCAATTAAAAACTCCTGGAACACGTAGGTGCCAGTATTTTGAAACTTCTCGGCATAGCCCTCATTTCCGTTTCCATTAATTCCTGGAACCACTTCTCCATTGGAGCGATAGGTGGTAAAGGCTTCGGCCTCCACATCCGTGTAGTTCTTTAGCGTATCGCAATTCCCTCCGATTGTGCCATCGGCCTCATCGTTTACAAAGATGTAATCGACTTTGGTTTCTGTATCGCTCTCGCTTCCGTTGCTTACGGTGAGGCTTACTGTTTTTAATCCACCAGTTGTATAACTATGGGAAGGATTCTGATCGCTTGAACCTTGTCCGTCCCCAAAATCCCAGGTCCAGGAGGTAGCTGCAGGAGAAATAGAAGATAAATCCGTAAAGTTTATTGTTTGGCCAATTGGCACTATTTGGTCATCAGCCTCAAAATCAGCATTAGCAAATCCTGCAGCACAGCCCATTGAGCTAGTAAGTGAACTTCTGGAGAAGCCCTCTAACACTGCTCGCATACGAGTTTTTTGCCCAGCAGAAAACATGTCGTAACAGTTTTCACCGGTATAGTCCATGTAATTCCCAACCTGTTGCGTACCACTACATGCCGGGCTATTGCAATTGCTATTTAGAACGGTTGGAGGGGTATCGCAAACAAAATCTCCTTCAGTACTGCAATCTCCCTCACTACAGGAACCACCGTGAAAAGTGTGACGCAAATTGAGGTGATGCCCCATTTCATGGGTAAGGGTTCTGTTTAATTTCTGGTTAAAATAAATGTTCCATCCCTTGTTAAAGCTGGGGTCATTTCCCAAAGAAAAGTTTACCACCACAATTCCATCTCCTGGATTAAAAGATGGGTTAACATTGGGGTTAATGGACGAGCTACCAGAAACCGGATAAGCATAGCCGGCTGTTCCTCCACTCCATTCCCCGTATTCTCCCTGGTCATTAATTTCACGCACAATCCAGATATTCACGTATTCATCGGTTGGCCATTTGCTTAGTGCCTTAAGCTCAAACCCATTAACATCCTCATCAATTCCGATATTCTCGTAATTACCTGTTCCACTGGCGTCTATTCGGTTAATTCCGTTGGTGGGATTACCATCTGGATCCAAAGTGGCCAGGCAGAATTCCACTTCGATATCTGGACCGGCTCCAAGAGCTACACCTCCATCTGTGGCAAGTCTTCTAAAATCGCGATTTAAAGCTTCTACTGAGCTCGTAATTTGTTCGGTGGGAATGTTGTGACCTTGCCCAAGCGCCTCGCCAACATGATAAATGTGAAATACTACGGGTATGGTATAAACAGTAGCCTTTTGCCCTTCTAAAGACTCGGCCTCTATTTGGGCGGATCTTTTTCGAATCATCTTTTCGAAAAGCTCCATATTTCTCCTGTATTCTGGATCTTCCATCTTTTTTTCCAGGAGCTGGTCGTACATACACCAGTTTTTCTTTTCTACAGAGAGTGGAGGCTTTTGAGCGATAGATTTTTTGCTATTAAATCTTTGCTGGGTTGGTTTAGGTGCCAACTGTTGTGCTAATAAGGAAGCTGAACATCCAGCTAAAAAAAGAGCTGCTAACAGCTTTTTGGATAAGAACATGTAATCTCGATTTGGAAAACAGACGGCCAAAATAACCAAAAGCCGCCCGAATGACGGGAAAATTACGATGAAGAATAGATTAAGCTCTCTAAAAGGATGTTGAAGTCTGGAATTATAGGGAGAAAATGGTAGTTTTCTTTAGCTCAGTTAGCAGCAAAAAAGGAAAGCCCATTTCCAGAAGATTCTGAAAAAATTCAGCCCTATTTTCTATTTCTGCTCCTTCCCATATGAAAGCGAGCTTTTAGATAACTGGAAAAGACTAAAAGAGGATTGCCTGCGGCCATCCCGTGCGCGGGATCGTCAAACAAAAAGTGCTGTTACCGCAGCCCTATTTTCTATTTCTGCGCCTTCCTTCATGAAAGCAAGCTTTTAGATAACTGGTAAAGACTAAGAGAGGGATTGCATGCGGCCATCCCGTGCGGGGGATCCTCAAACAAAAAGTGCAGCTGCCGATCTACTCTCCTTTGAAGTAGACCAAACCAATTGCCACGGAACACCCTTTTTTGTGTAGCGCTCATAACCGCAATTATGTCGTTTCATTCTAGCTGATAAATCCTCGCAATAGCCAACATAATACTTCGATAGGCTCTCAGAATAAAGAATGTAGGTGTAAAACATGTTAGCAAAAAAAAAGCCTCGCGAATAGCGAGGCTTTGGGTGGAAGATGGGACTCGAACCCACGACCTCTTGAACCACAATCAAGCGTTCTAACCAACTGAACTACAACCACCATGTTTGGCGTTCTAGGCATCCCGATAGCTATCGGGAGAACTACAACCACCGTATATCGCGAGATGTACTCGCTGGGAATTGGTCGGCAAATGTAATGGAATTCCGATTAATTAAAAAACAGAATTCGGATGCTCCAAATTAGCAATACCGAAAGGCATAACACAGAATTAAAAACACCTATTTCCTTCCATTTAACAGAAGCCAGTCTAAAACCAAAATAAAAGCCAACTAAGTTTGACGTGAGGTTCCCCAACATTAAAAACAAAAAGCTAGTCATAAGATCCAGGTCTAACATGAGTGCCACCGCAAAAGGTCCCAAACGAAAAACAAAGGCAAAAACTGCATAGTAGAATCCCAAGTCCTGCCTATTTTCCAGTTCAAAGAGATGCGTGAGTGGTAATACCAAAAAGTTGAAAAACAAGGCTGGAATCAAAACCAACAAAATTTTCAGTGCTAAAGTCCACTGCTCCCCAATTACTAACTCCCCTACAGGTAATACAATAAAAGAACCCAGAACAAATAAAGGAGCCGCAAGTCGAATCATTTTTTGTAAAAAATCAAGCGTAACCCTGGTTAACACCTCCTTGTTCTCCTTTGCTTTTGCAAAATAAACTTGTCCAAAAGCAGTGGACAATAAAAAAACCGGGATACTCCCCAAGCGAAGGGCCATGCTGAATTGACCAATTTCTGACTTGCCGTAAAAGTGCCCAAGTAATACCAATGGCAACGCACTGGTTAGGGCAAAGAGCACCGAAGAAGGTAAGCCAAATTGGTAAAAGCTGGCATACTTTCTTAAAATAACCCGCATTTCGCCCCAACCAACAAATTTTCCGGTTTTAAAGTTGCTACCGAAACTAAATACCTGCATAATCAAACCCAGCGTATAACTCCAAATTAGCCCCCCACTAACCCATTTTCCAACACCCAACATATACCGCGAAAGCGATTGAGTAATGGCCAGAACTGCTTTTGACCTGGCAAATGGACCAAAATATTGGCCTTGTAAAACCCAGTGCTGGATGATTTGCAAGTATCCACTAAAGAGAAAACCAATTAACAGAAGCCCCCATCCCAACAAATGCTCATTCAACAACAAATGTTGTGGATCTATAGCATTTTGAAAATAGGGAACCAGGTACAGAGCCAATAGGCAAAACAAAGAAAGTAGGGCCGCTAATAATAAACTGGCTTGGGTAAGACCATCTCGCTCTTCCTTTTTTTCTGGGACTGGAATTGCCTGTTGATAATGAAGGGACAAAAAGGGAACGAATAAGGCTAAAATTGAAGTGTAAATACCAAACTGGGCAAAATCATCCTCGGAATACAGCCTTGAAAAAATGGGGAGTAAAATTGTTGGTAGTCCTAGCACCAAAAGGTTGGCGCCAGAAAGTTGCAGGATGGATTTATTTCCACTAAAAAAACGCCTCACTAGTGCAGATCAAGCAAATAAGATGTTCCAGGAGTCCTGGGCGTATTAAAGCCTTCCCCAAACTCCACTCCAATTTCTCTTCCCATTTCGCGGGCACGAGCTTTAACAAACTCCAAAAACTCCTTACTGGAAATAGGAGTTTCCGTCTCTTTAGAAGCTGGGTCGTAGAATTGAGATTTATAGGCTAAAATGGACTCCATTTTGGTATTCATGCTCTCGGTAATATCTACCACTATATCGGGTTTCAAATAGCGATCTTGGACAAACCGATAAATGGCTTTTGGCCTCCATGCTTCCTGCCAAATTCCGCGAAGACTGGTTTCAACCTTGGGAAGCCCGCTTAAAAACATAGCCCTTTCTACAAGATCCCCTCCTCTTCCGTGGTCTGGGTGCCGGTCGCTTTTGGCATTGGTTAAAATAATCTCAGGCATATATTTTCTGATTATCTCAACCACGCGCATGAGGTTTTCTATGGATTCAGAGAATAAACCATCCGACATTTGTAAGTTCTCGCGAATACGAACCCCTAAAACTTTTGCTGCTTTTTGAGCTTCTTCATCTCTAATTTCTGGAGTCCCCCGGGTTCCTAATTCTCCTCTAGTAAGATCTACAATACCCACTTTTTTTCCCCGGTTTATTTCCTGTATAATGGTACCGGAACAAGCTAATTCTACATCATCAGGATGAGCCGCAATGGCCAGAATATCCAGTTTAAAATCCATGAAATTTGTTTGCCGTGAAATTACAATTTTAGCTTTGCCAAATACTTTTTATACAAGGCGACTAAAATATTTTGGACAGACAAAGTTCCAATCAATATTTTTTTCGCACCTTTGCAGGCCAAATTTAAAGCTG
>JBMYJC010000141.1:0-5879 GCA_049594055.1 Luteibaculum sp.
CTGGACTTTGCCGATTCAGTT
The DNA here is from genome assembly GCA_049594055.1 of Luteibaculum sp. Lineage (GTDB taxonomy): Bacteria > Bacteroidota > Bacteroidia > Flavobacteriales_D > Luteibaculaceae > Luteibaculum. The sequence continues at coordinate 22 of JBMYJC010000141.1, forward strand.
GACACCTTTGCTTTTCTAGCAGAGCTTTAAGATCCAGCGGGATCAAATTCATAGGCCCCGAGGTCTGGACTGGCATCCCGCATTTTCCCTAAAATATCTTGATTGTATTGCGTTTGCAAGCCCGCGTTAATTAGGGGTGAACCAGCCTGTGGTTTCCATCCCAGCACATTTCCACCTGAAAGCTTAGGATCTTGATAAATGATGTTTCTGTTTTCAAAACCGCTAAGTGCTTCCTCACTTTTTACCGCTGTAAATCGAGCCTCAAATTCCGCACTTACCTCCTCAAAAAACAGGGCTTCAAATTCGTTTTCCTCACTACCGGCAATTACAGAATTCTCAATAAAGCTTCCCGTGATTTGTCTGACTTGCTGTCGATTTAAGGGATCTACGTAAGAATTGGATATAAAAAAGGCGGGGTCGCTGCGAACGGTTTGACTCCAGAAGTTGACCACGGAAAAATGACTTAACTCGTAGGAACCGCCCCCTAATATGGTGACTGAATTTCCTCCCGTGTTTGAGATGGCTACATTTCCTGCTCTTAGGTTGTAATTTCGAGCGTAAAGGGCTGTTAAACTTTGGTTTCGGATGTTTATGTTTTCCAGAAATATTTTATTGGGATAGGTGAGTGCATCTATGTTTAGCTCCAGAGGTGCTGGCTCAATCTGCAAACCTAAAATGCTGTTTTTAATTACGCAGTTTTTTAATACGTGATCTTTATCCGACTCATTGATCCAAATTCTGTCCCATTGTCCAGGAATTTCATCGTAGAACGCTTCCAGGCGATCGCTTTGGAAAACTATCGGTTCTTCAATGGTTCCCTCTGCTACAATGTGTCCGTAGCGGTAGACCCATAAAGCCGCTCCCGCGTGGAAATGCACTTGCGTTCCAGGTTCTATGCGTAGCGAGCGAGCCGAGTCTACAACAGCATATCCATACACCACAATGGGTTTTTCTTTCGTCCAAACCGTGTTGTCGTCCAGTATTTTAATGGGTATTCCGGCTACCTGTTGGTCGGCCCTTATGTACAAGGCATCTTGTCCCCAGGCAACAACGGGTAAAGATTTCTCGCCCCCATCGGTAAAAACCTGCAAAGCATCCTCTACAATCAGCGGATTAGAAGCATTATTGGGGTCAATGGTTGCTTCCAAAAAAACAAAAGCGCTATCTCCGCCTTCTATTTCCACATCTTCTACAATGGGGCCACTCAGCCCATCTGCATTTATGCGGAAAGCTGAATTACTATTGCGCATCTGGATGCGTTTAATCCGTACAGTTTTCTTGGATCTGTTGTAGATTCTGATATTTCTCGTTGCGGTGCCAATTTCTGTAAAGACTGTATCGAAAAAGAGGGTGTCGGTAGAAAATTCGAGAACGCCAGGATTACTTTCAAACCGTTCTTTGCGGCAGGCACTGAAAAAAATGCAGCTTAATAAAAGGGCAAAAAGGAAAATATGGAGTTCTTTGTGGCGCATGATGAAAGTAACGACAGCAAAAGAAAATAATTATTTGTTAGTACGTTTACTGAAAATGTGTATTTTTGCCCTCCAAAATTGAAGCGAGATGAAGAAAGGTATTCACCCGGAAGATTATAGATTGGTTGTTTTTAAGGACGTTTCTAACGATTACGCGTTTATGTCCAGATCTACTGCTCCAACGAGTGACACTATTGAGTGGGAAGATGGAAAAGAGTATCCTCTTATCAAATTGGAGATCTCGCACAAATCTCACCCTTTCTTTACTGGGAAAATTCAGTTTGTTGATACTGCTGGTAGAATTGACAAGTTCAAGAACCGTTACGCGAAATTCGATAAGAAGAAAAAATAAGCTTCGCTTAATTTTAGATATTTAAAGCCTCTTTTCGAGGCTTTTTTTATGCGCTTATATGAACCTGATATTATTTGATTCCCACATAGCTAAGTTTTATCCACTAACCTTAACCAGGCCTGTATCTGATTTGCGGGTTGGGGCATATACCATTAAGGAAAAGTGGGATCGCCTGGGTAAGGATTTTAAAATAAGCACTAAAACACACGACTCGCTGCAGGAGAAATACCCTTTAATCCTGGAAAACGATAACCTGCTGGTTCGCTCAGAAATAATCCCAGACAAGGGCCTGTTGAATGAGGTAAGCAATTTGCTGCACAATCAAGCACTTGTGCAAGAGGGTAAATGTATAGCCATTCGCGCTGGTGCTGAAAAATTGCGAGCAAATCCCACTTTCACTCAGTTAGAAGAGTTAATAGGCGAGGATACAGAAAAGTTGGAGTTTGAAAATCCGCTCCTGGAGTTGCGTGAAGTCACCGACCTTTTTACCCAGGCCGAACATTTTTTAAAGCGTGACTTCAAATTGATGAAAGGTAAACCCGAAAGCGATATAGGTAACGGTTGTAGGGTTACTGGTAAAATGTTGTTTCTAAAAAAGAACGCCATTGTAAACTCCAGCATTATCAATACCGAGACTGGACCAGTGGTAATTGACAAAGGAGCCGAAGTAATGGAAGGCTGCATGTTACGCGGGCCACTTTATATTGGAGAAGGGGCCGTTTTAAAAATGGGAACTAAAGTTTATGGGCCCACGGTGATTGGGCCGTACTGTAAGGTAGGTGGAGAAATCAGCAACTCTGTACTTCTTGGGTACAGTAACAAGGGACACGATGGCTTTTTAGGGAATTCTATCATAGGGGAGTGGTGTAACTTAGGGGCAGATACAAATACCAGCAACCTTAAAAACAACTACGGAGAGGTAAAACGGTGGAGTTATGAGAGTTCTTCCTTTGAGGCCAGTGGATTGCAGTTTTGCGGTCTAATTATGGGAGATCATTCAAAATCGGCTATTAACACCCAATTTAATACGGGAACTACGGTTGGAGTTTTTGCCAACGTTTTCAGTTCTTCCTTTCCTCCTAAACATATTCCATCGTTTTCCTGGATGGGTGACACGAGTACAGAAAAGTTTGAACTGGATAAGGCTTTTGAAGTGGCTGTTCGGGTTATGGAAAGGCGCAAGGTTCCATTCACCGATGCCGATAAACGCCTACTGGAATATTTGCATAGCCAAAGCCTGTAATTGACAAAATTGCAGAAGCATTTCTTGGCACAGCCTTTGCCATATTGTGCCTAACCCAAGATTTATTGATAAAGCGTGCCATATTGGCCGATACTGAAGGATCATATGAAGGAAGGATATTTTAAAGAGAATTTTCTATCTGATATACTGGAAACAGAAACCGAATTTATACCCCTTATTTCCTCAGAGGATGAGGATAACATGAACAAGGAAGCAATTCCTGTTTCGCTACCCATTTTACCACTGAGAAATAATGTGCTTTTTCCAGGCGTAGTGATTCCTATTACTGTAGGAAGGGATAAATCCATAAAATTAATCCAAGAAGCCTATAAAGGAGATCGTACCATAGGGGTTGTAGCCCAGAAAGACCAGAGTGAAGAGGAGCCAGACGAGCAGGGAATTCATAAAATTGGAACCATTGCCCGTATCATTCGCCTGCTTAAAATGCCCGATGGGAGCACTACCATTATTATTCAGGGTAAAAAGCGCTTTGTAATAGAGGAAATGCTTCAAACGCAACCGTATTTCAGAGCAAAGGCAGAATTTCCAGATATAAAACCCAATAAATCAGTAAAGCTGGAGGCGCTTATCAGTTCCATTAAAGAAATGGCCTTGAGCATTATCCAACTTTCCCCAAATATTCCAAGTGAAGCGGCTTTTGCAATTAAAAACATAGAGAGTGTTTCCTTCCTGGTAAACTTTATTGCTTCCAACATGAATGCTACGGTGGAGATCAAGCAGCACATGTTGGAGGAACCCAAATTGGAAGATAGATCCAAGATGGTATTAAAGCACCTTACCAAGGAACTGCAACTGTTGGAGTTAAAAAACGATATCCAATCCAAGGTGAAAGAGGATATCGATAAGCAGCAGCGTGAGTACTTTCTTCACCAGCAAATGAAAACCATCCAGGATGAGCTGGGCGATAATCCGGTGGAGGAAGAAATCAACGAATTGCGGGAAAAGGCCACCAAGAAAAAATGGCCGGAAGAAGTAGCGAAGTCCTTTGATAAGGAGCTGGATAAATTGCAGCGCATGAATCCAAGCGCGGCAGAATATTCTGTGCAATTAAATTACCTGGAACTGCTGGTGGAATTGCCCTGGAATGAATACACCAAGGATAAATTCGACCTAAAAAGGGCAGAGAAGATCCTGGACAGAGATCATTACGGTCTAGAAAAAGTAAAAGAGCGCATTCTAGAACAGCTTGCGGTTTTTAAGCTTCGTAAAAATATAAAGTCGCCCATTCTTTGTCTTTATGGCCCTCCTGGGGTAGGTAAAACTTCGCTAGGAAAATCAGTTGCCACAGCATTGGGTAGAAAATACGCCCGGATGTCTTTGGGGGGATTGCGCGATGAAGCTGAGATAAGAGGACATAGAAAAACATACATCGGTGCTATGCCAGGCCGAATTATGCAGAGCTTAAAAAAATGCCAGAGTTCTAACCCCGTATTTATTCTGGATGAGATAGACAAGTTAAGTCATGATTCTCATGGAGACCCTTCCTCTGCTTTGCTAGAAGTTTTAGACCCGGAGCAGAACCAAAAGTTCTACGATAATTATGTGGAGCAGGACTTCGACCTTTCTAAAGTGCTTTTTATTGCTACCGCAAACAACCTAAGCACTATTCAGCCAGCCTTGCGCGATAGAATGGAAATTATTGAAGTATCGGGCTATACCTTAGAGGAGAAGGTGGAGATTGCCAAACGCCACCTAATTCCCAAACAACTCAAGGAAAATGGTGTAGAAAAAAGTCAGATTAAACTGAGCAAGGCTACACTGGAGTCGGTTATTGACAATTACACCAATGAGAGCGGGGTACGTGGCCTGGAAAAACGTCTGTCTAAGTTAATTAGACATAGAGCCAAACAGATTGCCATGGAAGAGCAATATGAGGTGGCGATTAGTCCAGAAAACCTGAAAGAGATTTATGGCCCAACGCATGTTAAAGACAAGTATCAAGGCAATGATTTTGCAGGTGTGGTAACAGGTTTGGCCTGGACCCCTACCGGAGGAGACATACTTTTTGTTGAGACATCCTTGAGCAAAGGCAAGGGTAAACTTACGCTCACTGGAAACCTGGGCTCCGTAATGAAGGAAAGTGCCTTGCTTGCATTGGAATACCTAAAGGCCAATACCGATTTGTTAGGCCTTAAGGAGGATGTTTACGATAATTGGAATGTGCATATCCACGTTCCGGAAGGAGCAGTACCCAAGGATGGTCCATCTGCGGGAATTACCATGCTTACCTCTATTGCATCTGCCTTTACACAGCGCCAGGTGCGCAAGTATGTGGCCATGACTGGGGAAATTACTTTACGAGGAAAGGTGTTGCCCGTTGGTGGTGTTAAGGAGAAGATTTTGGCTGCAAAACGTGCTGGGATTAAGGAAATCATACTATCCGACCAAAACCAAAAGGATATTGAAGATATCCACGAGAAATATTTAACGGGCCTTACCTTTTCCTATGTGAAAACCATGGAAGAAGTGTTGCAACGCGCGTTGTTAACAACTCGTGTTGCTAATGCCAGGGAAGTATCTTGATTGCAGCAATATAATTCCCTTAAATTGCGTTGCATTCGGGACAAACCCAACGGACTTGAATAAGCTAGCCTACTTCTTTACTCTTCTATTTCTTTTTTTGGGTGCAACGCATTTGTTTGCCCAGAATACTGAAGCATTTTCTGTTTTAAATACTGCAGTTAGTGCACGAGAGGCTGGATTAGGTGGCAAGATAGTGGCAGCAGATTTTACCGATGCTCAGCTGCAATCCTACCATCCACAATTAATC
>JBMYJC010000142.1:0-5877 GCA_049594055.1 Luteibaculum sp.
ATCTGTTTTTTACTACCGCGCGGTTGAAGAATACCTGGGCCAGGGACTTTTAGCCGATGACAACAACAATCTAGTAGATGGAAAGAACTACACCCAAATGGAGCACCACTACGATGAAGCCTTTGGATACATTGGAATAGCGCCCGACTTAAGCAATGCAGACACTGATCCCAAAGATCAAACGCGCGTGAACTTTTGGGGTGAATACATTGTAAAAAGACACATCGCTGATGATTCCTACCCAATGGTTGGCGTGAATGAATTGATTTTGGATGCTTTTATTAAAGGAAGACACGCCATCGTAGAGAAAAATTACGAGGAGAGAGATGCTGCCATAAAAACCATCGCAGAGCTAATGGAACGCGTTTGTGCAAACAATGCTCTAGGTTATTTGGAAGATGCAAAGGGAGACACCGATACTGCAGCCCGATTGCACCACTTATCTGAGGCCATTGGTTTCTTGATCTCCATGAATGCTCACCTGGGCAACAGTGGATCTGAGGCCATGTTCCCAAGAGTTTCTGACCAGAGTAAAATTGATGCGGCCCTTGATATTGTTGGCTTGGAAAGCAACTTATGGGATCTGAGCAATGCAGAGATTGATCAAGCCATTGGCCTAATCACCAGCGCATTTCCATCTTATTAAAAAATATGTATTTGAATTACCCAATGAAAAAGGCAGTTTGGATAAGGTTGGCGGGGTTTTGTACCCTGCTAGCTTTATTCGCGGCCTGTACCGAGGAACAGAGACCGGAGCCAGTAAATACCAATTGCTCTACCGATGTGTTGCAGGTACAATCCGCTTACAGGATTTATGCTCAACAAGAATTTAGTACTGCTATTAATGCGGTTCAGCTTGCTCAGCAGGCTTTTCAGGATTTGAATAACAATCCGGAACTAAGCAAGCTAGCAACGGCTAAACAGTCTTTTTACCAAGCTTACTTGGATTATCAAAGGCTTCCGAGCTTTGACCTTGGAATTGGATATACCCAGCGTCCTACCCCGTTTTTTGACGAATGGTTAAACCCTTTTCCTACCAATGCCGATTCATTAAACAAACGTGTTTCTCAAAATAACCCAGGAGCCACAAATCTTAGCAATGGTGGAAAAGCAGTTTTAGGTTTTCCTGCCCTTGAGTACTTGCTTCACGCATTCACCAATACTGAGTCCGCCTTTATTGACTCCTTGAATGCAAACAACAATTTGGGAGAATTGATTCTTGCAGAGTATGCGTACATCCTGGAAAGCCTTCAGGAAATGCAGGATTTTTGGAATGGAAGCGCGAGTGATTTTATCAGCAATCAAAGTGGTGTGGCCGAGGGCGACCCACTGCCACTGATCATCAACGCTTTTGTAAAAGATTTTGAGTACACCAAAAACGTCAAGCTTAAAGCACCAGCAGGTCGCTACAATTTAGGGGATCCACAACCTCAATTGGCAGAAGCGAAATACATGGATAAAACCCTGGAATTGGCCGAAGTGCGTTATGAGTTCAATAAAATGCTTTTTTACGCCAATCAAAACCAAGGCTTAAGTCTTGCCGATTACGTTTCCTGCGTTGCTGGTCAGGACTTAGTAAATAGCATCAACAGCCAGTTTGCGGTAATAGATTCCAAATGGTTGGATGAATCTTTTAACACGGTGGTTGAGAATCAATCCTTACTGGATCAACTCAACGAACTCATAAACGAGATGCAGAAAATGACTCCGCCCTTAAAGGCTCAAATGACTTCTGCCCTCAATATTCGAATAACCTATCAAGATAATGACGGGGATTAAAGCCCGGCTCACATATTATCTCAACGAAGGGATTTCCCCCCTTAGCCTGGCAATTTTTAGAATTGCCTTTGGCGTTTTAATGCTATTCAGTGGAATTCGCTTTTTATTAAAAGGCTGGTTGTATGAATTTTACATCCAGCCTGATTTCTTTTTTAAGTATTACGGGTTTGAATGGATTAGCCCCCTACCCGAGTTTTGGATGTATGTGCTTTACGCAGCCATGTTGCTTGCTGCGCTTGGCATTTGTTTAGGATATTACTATCGGCTTAGTACCCTGGTGTTTTTTATCGGCTTTAATTATTTCGAACTGCTGGATAAAACCTATTACCTCAATCACTACTACCTTATTAGTCTCATCTCGCTTTGGCTAATATTTATTCCAGCCAACAGCTATTTAAGCTTGGATAGTTGGAGAAAGAATTCAACAGCAAATAGTATTCCTCGCTACTTCGTTACTGTGCTGCAACTCCAGCTGGCTATTGTTTATCTGTATGCAGGTCTAGCTAAGGTTTCCAGCGATTGGCTAATTGAGGCAATGCCCATGGCAATCTGGCTTAAGCAGTTTAATCCAGCAAGCACGCTGGGTCAATTGATGCATCACCCCTACACTGCCTATATATTTTCCTGGGCAGGCTGCATCTACGATTGCTGCATAGTTTTCTTCTTGCTTATGCCCAAAACCAGAATTTGGGCCTATGTGGCAGTGGTGATTTTTCATGTGGCTACCTGGCTTTTATTTCCCATTGGGGTTTTTCCTTTTGTAATGATAGCCCTAACCCTCATTTTCTTTTCTCCAGAAGAGTTAAAGAAAGGCTTACAAAAGCTTCATATAGCATTACCCGCATTTACTAATTTTGCGGCCCCTAAGAAAAACTGGGTCTTAAAAACTGCTTTTGCAACTTTCCTCGTATTTCAGCTTGGATTCCCTTTGCGCAGCTGGATTTACCCGGGAGATGTGCTTTGGCATGAACAAGGATTTAATTTTTCCTGGCGCGTTATGCGGGTGGAGAAATCGGGCATTGCGACCTTTTATGTAAAAGATGCCGATAGCCAAAAACAAACAGAGGTGTATAATCCCGATTTTTTAACGCCTCTGCAAGAAAAAATGATGGTGCATCAAGCTGACTTCATTCTTCAATACGCCCGCTTTCTAGCTGAGATTGCACCCAGTTACTACGGAATTAAAAATCCGGAAGTGTATGCAGACATTTTTGTCTCTCAGAATGCTGGCCCCATGCAACGCTTCATAGATGCAAATGCAGAGCTGAGCAAAAAGACTGATTCATGGAAATCAAAAAACTGGATTCTTGCAAAAAACCATGAATAAGGTCTTATTCTACATAGCATTCTTTTGCGCTTTTTTAAGCCATGGATTTGCCCAAATGAGCGATCCTCCGGTTAAACTGCAAGGAATTGTTACGGATAAAGAGGGAAGCCCTATTCCAGGTGCTCGGGTGAGCGTAAGCAGCAAAACAGAGCAAGTAACTATAACGGACTTATACGGTAGGTTTACCTTCAATCGCCTGGCGCAAGGCAAACAGGTTATTTTGGTGTACAGCCTTGGATTTGCGCCTTTAACGGACACGGTACTTTGCTCTGCAAATGAATCCAACGCCCTATCCTATCGCTTAGAACCCTTGAGTACCGAATTAGGGGAGGTGGAGATTACATCACGTCAGCCCGAGTTTTTAGAGCGCCTGCGATCCATTAGGGGAACCATTCTTTTTGCCTCCAAGAAAAATGATGTGGTGCGCCCTGGAGATATGATTGCCAATACGGGAGCCAACAATGCACGACAGATTTACGCCAAGGTATCGGGCTTAAACATATGGGAGAGTGATTTTGGGGGAAATCAATTGGAAATTGGTGGACGAGGATTGAGTCCCAGTCGTACATCCAACTTTAATACCAGGCAGAATGGATACGATATTAGTGCAGATCCTTTGGGATATCCAGAATCCTACTACACCCCTCCTGCCGATGCCATAGACCAGATAGACATCACTCGTGGCGCTGCATCTCTGCAGTTCGGATCTCAATTTGGTGGGGTAATAAACTTTATTCTTAAAGACAAAGAGGGTCCCAACTTCATCAATGGAGAAAGCAAGCAAACCGTAGGCTCTTTTGGATTAATAAATTCCTACAATGCGGTTGGAGTGGAAAAAGGCAAACACAAGTTTTTTGGATTTGCCAACCTCAAAAAAAGTGAAGGTTGGAAGGATTTCTCGGAAAATGAGAGTCAAACTCTGTACGGGAAATACCAATTAAAAGCCTCCAGAAATCTATCGGTATCTGCAGAGATTACTTCGTACCAATATTTGGCCCAACAACCGGGTGGATTAACCGACAGGCAATTTGTAGCAGATCCTTTCCAGGTAACGCGCAAAAGAAACTGGTTTCGGGTTAGCTGGAAAATGCCAGCAATTCATTTAGACTGGAAAATAAACAGCAACACCTCTATAAGTCACAAGACTTTTGCGTTGGTTGCCGAGCGACAGGCATTGGGCTTTTTAGCAGCTCCCAATGTGCAAGATCCGGCAGACTTTTCGTACTCAGAGGAATTTCAAAAGCAGCGAAATTTAATTGCAGACCAGTTTAATAACCTGGGAAGCGAAACCCGCATTTTGCATTGGAAACGTTGGGGAAAAAGAGAACTGGCCCTGTCCACCGGATTTCGTTATTACCGCGGTAAAAACACCAAAGAACAAGGTCAAGCAGGGACAGGCGATGACGCTGCCTTCCAATTCATTAGCGAAGACTTTCCAGGAATCTCTTCCTACCAGTTTACCAACCACAATGCGGCTCTTTTTACTGAAGGGCTCTTTTACCTTAATCCTAAAACCAGCATTACCGCAGGTTTGCGTTATGAATACATCAGTACTGGTGGTGATGGGGCATTTAGGCAGGTTATACGCAATCCTTCCAATGCAATTGTATTTGATTCCACTTTTCAGGATCAGCTAAATAAAGACCGTGATTTTATTATAGCCGGCTTTGGATTTTCCAGACGTCTTAAGCCTAATCTTGAGGTCTACGCTAACTTCTCTCAAAACTACCGCAGCATAACCTTTAATGATGTGGTATTGCGAAACCCAAGCTTCAGGATAGATCCCAGCATTCAAGATGAAAGGGGGTTTAATCTGGATTTAGGTTTAAAAGGGATGCTTTATCCCGGGATTGCAGTAGACATCACCGCCTTTTATTTAAAGTACGCCAATCGAATTGGTTTGCTGCTAGCCACAGACGAGGAAACCTTTCAGGTGTACCGCTTGAGAACCAATATTGGCGAATCCCAAACAGTGGGAATTGAAAGCCTTGTAGAGATTAACCCCATGGCGTGGATTAACCCTGAAAGCGAGTATATTTTTAATGCATTCGCGAACATTTCTGTTCTCAATGGGCGTTACAAGAGCGAGGATGCCAGCATAGATGGCAATAAGGTGGAACTGGTTCCGGATGTGAGTTACCGTTTTGGTTTAAACCTGGGATACAAAAACTTCTCCGCTTCCTTGCAATACAGCTATGTAAACGATCATTTCTCTGATGCCACCAACGCATTTGAAACCCCTAATGGCATAAGTGGAATAATTCCATCCTACCAGGTTTTAGATCTCGGTATGAAATACACCTGGCGCTCATGGGCTTTGGAAACGGGTGTAAATAACCTGGCCAATACCTTGTATTTTACTCGAAGAGCAACAGGCTATCCAGGGCCTGGAATCATTCCCGCGAATCCAAGAAATTTCTACTTAAGCCTAGGCCTTAAGTTCTAGTAAAAGGAAAATTTAGCGCGCCTCTGCGGAGAACAAAAAGCGGTTGGGACTCACCAAGTTGTTTTTAACCGCATACATCACAATAGCAGCAGTGTTGTTCACCCCTAGTTTGGTCATGATGTTTTTACGGTGGGTATTCACGGTGTGCGCACTTAAGCACAGTTGGTCTGCAATTTGGGTTGTGGTTGATCCCTCGGCAATCAGTAAAATAATCTCTTGCTCCCTCTGGGTTAAGGCAATTGGAGAACAGGTAAAAGCCTCCACTTCAATATCCTGTACGCGAATGGATTCCTTTTGAATGGTTTCTAATATTTTACCGCAGAAG
>JBMYJC010000143.1:0-5870 GCA_049594055.1 Luteibaculum sp.
GGCCGCGCTTGCCAGTATTGAGAAAATTGAGAAAAAGGATTTCCGTTTACGCAGTGCGTACCAATATCTGGCTTTTAACCGCGGAGTAGAATTGTTTTTGGCTAAAAATTATCGCGAGGCGCTGGCTCAGTTCCAAAAAGTTGGTCAGTACCAAATGGAGAAAAAATTGATAACCAGCGCCCTATTCTGGCAAGGGGAATGTTATTACCAAATGGCAAATTATGATTTGGCAGCCGGAGCATATTCCAGGTTTACCAGCCGGGGTGATGCATACGGGACAGGTTATTACCACAAGGCGCAATACAATTTGGGTTACTGCTATTTTAAGCAACAGGATTTTGAGTCGGCTAAAAAGAGCTTTAGAGACTTTGTTACGGGTAGGAGTAATGTAGAGCCAGAGTTAATGAGCGATGGTTTAACCCGTACAGCCGATTGTTATTTTGTTCAGAAGGATTATTTAACTGCAGCAGATTTCTACCAACGGGCTACCAAATTAAAACAGGCGGAGGAGGATTATGCGCAATTCCAGTTGGCTATATGTCAAGGGTTTCTGGATAAATCTGGGGATAAGATTGCGAGCCTGGAGAATTACGAAAAGCGTTATCCAGAGTCACCATACATCCAGGATGCTTTATACGAGCTAGGTGATGCCTACTTCAAAAAGGGTGAGAACCAACAGGCATTGGCCTCTTTTAATCGATTGGTTGAGGAGTATCCCAATGGCGTATGGACCAAGAAAGCACTTTTAACCAGCGGCTTAATTTTCTACCGAAACAAGCAGGTAGATGAAGCACTGGCAACTTTTAAGCGCATAGCGGAGCAATACCCAGACTACAAAGAAGCAAAAGAAGCTATCCAGCGTGCAGAGGACATTTACGTAGAACTTGGCCGTATAGAAGAATACAACAATTGGGTGGAAGGCTTGAGTTTTGCCAACGTTTCTACGGCTGGATTAGACAGTGTGAACTACCGCGCTGCAGAAAACTTCTTTACCAAAGGAGATTGTGAGGCCGCCATAGACGCGTTTGAACGCTATCTAAAGAAATTTGAACCAGCAATTTTTGCTGTAAATGCGCATTTCTACATGGCCGAGTGCTATTTCCGAGCAGAGTCCTACGATTTAGCACAGAAGAATTACCAGTTTATAGCAGATCAACCAGACAATAAATTCACAGAGCCCGCTCTAATTACGGTGGCCTACCTGAATTATCTAGACTCAAATTATAGCATGGCCTTAGACCAATACAGAAGGCTAGAGCAGTTGGCCACCTTTAAAACCAACCGCATAGAGGCTAAGATTGGACAAATGCGCTGCTACAAGCAATTGGACAAAGCGCGAGAGACCATGGATTATGCCAATAAAGTGCTCTTTTACAGCGGTATTCCCGATGATAAAAGGGTAGAGGCGCTTTTAACAAAAGCTGATGCAGAGCGTAGACTGGGAAGAATAGAAGATGCCTATACTACTTATGATTCGCTTGCTTCCTTTACCCGCAGTGAGGAAGGAGCGGAGGCACGCTTTAAAATGGCGGAAATAAAATACGAGCAGGGAAATTATGTGGACGCACAGGAAATCATCTATGAGTCTACGAACATTAAACCAGTGTACGATAAGTGGCTGGCGAAATCCTTTATCCTATTATCGGATGTATTGTTAAAGATGGATGATTATTTCCAGGCTAAGGCAACACTGCAAAGCATTATTGATTTTCACGAAGGGGATGATATTGTGGAGTTGGCAAAAAGCAAGCTTCAGAATATTTTGGAGTTGGAAGCCAAGGAGAATGAAGGAGAGTCCAAGGACCTTGAAATCAATGTAGGAGGCAAGGACCAGAAGGAATACGAGAAGCTTTTTGAGTCGGAAAAAGTAGATCCAGATAAACAAGGCCCGGCAGCAGATTCTACCATCCAAAAAACCGCTAAGCAGCCATGAGAATAATTATTGCAATCAGCTTATTGGGTTCCGTAATAGGTTTACAACCTCTTTTGGCTCAAGAAACAGAGGGTAACCTAAACCAAGAGATCGTTACGGTTGGCGAAAGGCAATTGAAGTTGAAAGATGCTTTTAAATCCAGCTTTTTCCCAATGGAGGTAGATACAGTAATCACCAAGGAGGACCTACAGTATTCCGTAGCTCCAGTATTTTTCAAAACAAATTTTGAGCCGGATACCCTAAAAGCAGCTAGACTAAAAGTGGTAGAGCCCTTGGATAAATTATATCCAGGTTATGTAAAACTGGGGATTGGTAATTACACCATGCCCTTTGGGCAAATTTATGTAGGCAGCAACCGGAATAGAAACAACCAATTTGCCCTCGGATTTTCCCATCTGAGTTCCAATGGCGATCAGGATGATCCCGAGGCATTCTCTGGTCCATTTTCCAGAAATCGCCTGGATGGTTGGTATAAAAATTTCCAGCGGAGTAGTGCATTTTCTACACATATATGGGGAGAAAGGAACAATAGAACCTTTGGTATTCCTCAAACATTTGTAGAACAACAAGTTTTAAATGATAATAATAGAGCCATCGGAAATGTAGGTGCAGCCCTTAACTTTCAAACATTTCACAAAAAGGAGGAAAAGCTAAATCACGCAGAAGAATTGGTTATAGACTATACTGAAGACAACTTTACCAGTACAGAGTTGAATATCAATCTGGGGACACAACTTGAAAAATATTATAATACCGAGTTGTATAAGTTAGACCTGGATGTACAACAAAACATCTATAAACTAGCAGATACCTCAGATGCACAGAATAACACCTTGGTTCGACTAAGGCCGCATATTTACACTACCACAGAGAATGTTCAGGTAGATTTAGGAATCAATGTGAGCGCATATGTAGATCGCGGTCGTAGCTTCTTTTATTTCTTTCCGCAGGCCAGTATTACATATACTGGATTTGAGCGTTTTGCAAGACCCTATGCAGGAATTAAAGGAGATGCAACACTCAACCGATACAAAAGTGTAATGGAGTTAAATCCATTTATCAATCCTATTCAAAACATCACCTTACAGCGCGAAAAGTTAAATGCCTACTTGGGTATGCGGGGTAAATTCTCGGAGCGTTCCAGTTACAATGTGAAGTTTGCTTACCAGCAAATGGTTGGGGCTCCTATGTATCAATATGTAGATAATACGGGTTCCTTTGTGGTTCCTTTGTTTAAAAATTACTACCGAAACAATAATGGATTTAATTATATCAATGTTAGTTATAATCAGCTCTCTGTATTGTTGGAGTATTCCTTTGAGCTAGTGGATAAATTCTTGGGGACCTTGTCTGCCCAATACAATGCTTATGAGGAGTTTGAGGCAATAAATGCGCCAATAGTGGAGATTAACAGCCGCTTTAAATATAATTTATCTGATAAGCTCCTTGCTGATGCTCAGTTAACCTATGTTCCAGAAAGGACAGATGCTACTGGTATCCTTGATGGGTCTGTTGTCTCGCGGAATTTAGGGTCCTACATAGACGCTAGTTTAGGATTGGAGTATCGATATACAAGAAGGATCTCTGCTTTCCTTAACTTTTCCAATATCGCAGGAAATAGATATTTAATTTATCCCGATTATGCTGTTTTAGGTTTTGGTGTAATGGGTGGTTTAAACTACTCTTTCTAGTTCGCCTTATCATCATATTCTTTCCCACCTGGAGCCGCGCTTTAAGAATGGTTGAAAAAGCGCGTCTCTTGTTAATAAATAGCCCGATTTCCAAGCTTTTAAAGCCCTTTTAAGGCGCTTTAATCGGTATATTTGTAAGCATCTAAATTCATATATCAATGAGTGAGAATAAAAAAGATTACTCAGCAAATAGTATACAAGTTCTAGAGGGCTTAGAGGCGGTTAGAAAAAGACCTGCCATGTACATTGGTGACGTTGGGAATAAAGGTCTGCATCACCTGGTATACGAGGTTGTTGATAACTCAATAGATGAGGCACTTGCCGGTCATTGCGATGATATAAAAGTTACCATTAACGAGGATGATTCTATAACGGTAGAAGATAATGGTCGTGGTATCCCGGTAGATTTTCACGAAAAGGAAGGTAGATCGGCACTGGAAGTTGTAATGACTGTATTGCATGCCGGAGGTAAGTTTGATAAAGACTCCTACAAGGTTTCGGGTGGATTGCACGGAGTAGGGGTTTCCTGTGTGAATGCACTTTCTACCGATTTAAAAGCGGTGGTACACCGCAAGGGGAAAATTTATACCCAATCCTATAAGATAGGGGTTCCACAAGGGCCAGTAGAAGAAATTGGCGATACCGATAAAACTGGAACCATTGTAACCTTTAAACCAGACGAAAGCATTTTCGAGGCTACCGTTTACCATTACGATATCCTTGCCAAGCGTTTGCGTGAACTCTCCTTCCTAAATCATGGAATACGCTTAAGCATTACTGATAAGCGCGAGCTGGATGAGAACGGTGAGCCAAAGCACGAGTCCTTCTTTTCTGAAGGCGGATTAAGAGAATACGTTGAATACCTGGATGAAACGCGCGAGCGTCTTATTGAACAGGTGATGTACATGGAGGGGGAGAAAAATGGAATACCTGTAGAGGTAGCCATGGTTTACAATACCTCCTATACCGAGAATTTATTCTCCTATGTAAACAACATTAACACCATAGAAGGTGGAACTCACGTAGCAGGTTTTAGAAGAGGTTTAACTGCAACCCTTAAAAAGTATGCTGATGAGAGTGGACTTCTCAGCAAGCTGAAGTTTGAGATCAACGGAGATGACTTCCGTGAGGGACTTACTGCTGTGGTTTCAGTAAAAGTTGCTGAGCCTCAGTTTGAGGGCCAGACAAAAACTAAACTGGGTAACCGCGATGTTACGGCAGCTGTGAGTCAGGCTGTTTCTGAAATGTTGGCTTACTACCTGGAAGAGAACCCCAAGGATGCCAAGACCATTGTTGAGAAGGTGATTTTGGCCGCCCAAGCTAGAAATGCGGCCAAGAAGGCGCGCGAAATGGTGCAGCGGAAAACCGTTATGGGTGGAAGTGGCCTTCCCGGAAAATTAGCGGATTGCTCCTCAAGAGATCCACATGAATGCGAGATTTACCTTGTGGAGGGAGATTCTGCAGGGGGTACAGCAAAACAAGGCCGCGATAGGAAATTCCAGGCAATTTTACCCTTGCGGGGTAAAATCCTAAACGTGGAAAAAGCCATGCAGCACAAAATCTTCGATAACGAGGAGATTAAAAATATTTACACTGCGCTGGGAGTTAAGATTGGTACCGAAGAGGATAGTAAGGCGCTCAATATTAGCTCCCTGCGTTATCACAAAATTGTAATCATGTGTGATGCCGATGTAGATGGTTCCCACATTCAAACGCTTATCCTAACCTTCTTCTTCCGTCACATGCGCGAGCTAATTGAGAGCGGCTACGTGTATATTGCAACTCCACCGTTGTATTTGGTTAAAAAAGGTCAGAAAAGCCAATATTGCTGGTCAGAGGATCAGCGCTTGGCAGCCATTGCAGAATTAAAAGGAAGTGGAAACGAATCCAGTGTATCTGTACAGCGCTATAAGGGGCTTGGAGAGATGAATGCAACCCAGCTATGGGAAACGACCATGTCTCCGGATGGAAGAACCTTGCGTCAGATCACGGTGGATGATATGGTGGCGGCAGATCATATTTTCTCTATGCTTATGGGAGATGAGGTTCCCCCGCGTAGAGATTTTATTGAGAAGAATGCCAAGTACGCTAAGATTGACGTTTAATCACATATATGCAGTAGAATATTTTCTTACGAGACGAAACATTCCACTACATATTGACGGATAACACTTTTTATTAAGCGTTTTTGTCGGGATTAACCCTTAAAAAGCTTCGCTTTCGTCAGCCCGAGGGCAAATTATGTC
>JBMYJC010000144.1:0-2714 GCA_049594055.1 Luteibaculum sp.
TTTCTATTTAATTCTACAGAACAATTTTTTACTTATATTTCTGTAGAAATAATTTCGTTTTACGAAATCATGTTTTGTTAGGGTTAGAAGAAAGGGACAGCAGCGCTGTCCTTTTTTAATTGAACCAATTAAAGAGTTTTAGCTTCCACTTTTCCAGTGGCTTCTCTTTATACTTCGCTAAATCTAAATACCAGTTTAGCTTTTTACTCAAAGGGATTTTATGGGTCTCAACCAATTCGATCAAGGTACCATCAGGATCTTGTATGTATCCAAAACGACCAGAGGAATCTGACATTCCAAAACTTGCTTCGCTGTCTACCGCAAACTCCAAGTTATGTTGCTTGCACCAGTTTTTAAAGGAACCCATGTTAGGCGTTTCCAAACATAGATGAATAAAGCCACAGTCGCCCCAAAATCGGCCCGTAAATAACTGCTCATGAATGGCACTGGGGAAGTGAACCAGGCGCAATTCCATATTGCCAAGCAAATGAGAAAAAAGGGCTTGTTTTACTTCCAGCTGGAGGTAGCTTACTGTTCCCACTTGGTTCTGCCAAAGAACTTCTTCTTCCCGTACTTTTTTAAAGCCAAGGATATCGCAATAAAACTGCTCTGATTTTTCTTTATTACTTACGCCAATGGCCGCTCCGCGAATTCCGCATTTTCCATTTTCCAGGTCGCTACCCGCCAAAAAAACATTTCCATAAAGATCGTTTAGCCCTAAACTTCCTTCCCATAAAATATTGTGTTTTAAAATGTGGGTTGGACAGCTGCCAATTACAGCTCCTAATATTCCAGTAGAACCAGGAACTATTGGCGGAGATTTACGCGGGCTCCGATTGAGAAATTGCCATATCTCCAAACCTCCACCACCATGGGGATGCAAACTTAAAATGGCCCTGCGCTCCTCCGCATTGCCACCAGTAAATTTTGCCATTAAGCTTGCCTGGGCAACATCATCAAACAAGCGAAGACCAAAATTCAATTGCTGGCTATACCATTTAAATGCCTCCTCAGCATCGGTAACACCTATTCCAATTTGCTGTACGCCAGAGAAAAATTTCATGCACCCGGAATTTGAAGCAAGCTGTGGTAAATGCGTTTTAAATTATTTGAGGACAAACCTAAGTGAAAGAGCGCAAAGACCAAGAAGTTTACCATGTTTACCTTGAAATATGAATTACCTGCATACTTTCTGGAAGACACGATAATAGACCTTGACATAACGCAAAATTGTCCTTTGGACTTTAGTTTTTTGATGAAGGGATACTCCTCCATTAAGCGATATTTTTCATCAAAGCCATCTAGCTGGTTAAAAAATGTCCTATCAACAAAAAGACTCTGGTCCCCACCACGAAACATTTGTGGTTTAAAGCGGGTAAAAAAGGAGTTTAACATCAATGGAAAAACATCCCTATCAAATTTAAAACGATAGCAGCCTGCATTAAACCCTTTCGATAAGGCTCGATCTATGTCTTTATAAAATGTTTCGGGAGGAAGCGTATCAGCGTGCACAAAATACAGCACATCGTAATTGGCCTCTTTGGCACCACGATTCATTTGCACAGCTCTGGAGCTGATCTCCGTTTTAATGTGAATCACCTGATTTAAGGCACACAGTTCCCTGGTTTTGGCACACTCCCCCGCTTCAATAACAATTATCTCTGAGGGTAAATGCTTTACATGCCTTTTTAAATGTGGTAGTAATCTGCTTAAGTTTTCCGCCTCGTTGAGGGCGGGGATAATTACACTAATTCCCTTCATGCTCTAAAACGCCTCCAATACAGTGAAATAAAAATTTGCCGTTCCCTGAGGACTCAAACCTACATCAAACCTCAGATTTAAATCAGAATCCTTTTGCAATTGGTAGCGAGCTCCTACCCCGTAAGTGTAAATGGCGTTTTCCCACTGGTAATTCTCCGGAGTATTGCTCATCCATCCTACATTGGCAAATAGCACAGCCCCTATCCTTTTGGGTTGATACCGCAACTCACCCTGCAAGAAGCTGTTGGACAGATCCCGAAACCGGTCGGCATAATAACCTCGGTGGATTTTTGGCCCACCCAATCCTGCCATTTGATAGAAGGGTACATCCCCCCAATTCTGCTCGAAACCAAATTGACCTGCAAGGACCATATTTGCCGCTAAACTACGATATGCCGCTAGCTGCAGATTTAATTCACGAAAAGAAAAGTAATTCTCGGTCCATTTAGGATGTTGAATAAAACGAGCATTTAACAAAAGTCCACTTGTAGGAAAAAAGCTATTATTCCTACTGTCATAAACCAAAGCTGGCCCAATCCCCAGATATCTGGCATCTTGCGCCCCAGCAACATTACCAGAGGCTAGCATTTTACCATCCTCCAATTTTAGGGTGTTGTAGAAATCAGAGATGAGAGAAAAACCCAGAGCCAGCTTAGCAATATTCCTGTAAGCATTTAATCGGATTCGCGGAAAGCTCACATCATAGTCCTCCTCGTAATCAAAAGGGACTTCATTACCGATACCATAAAACTGGTAGGTGTACTTATAAAAACCCAGTTCGCCTTCTAATCGGTAATTCTTGGTATACAAATTAAAAGGTGCATAAAGCAGCACTTGATTTAGCGTGGTATATGCAAAACCTACCTGTATTTGAGATTCAAGATCGGCATCACTAAACCTAAAGGGGTAAATACCCGCTGCTCCAAACCCAAGGCCTGTTTCAGGTGTGTAAA
>JBMYJC010000144.1:2724-5862 GCA_049594055.1 Luteibaculum sp.
CTGTCCTCTAAGCGGAAAAAAAATTATTTGAGCTACACAAAAAACAAGGCAGAGACAAAAGCGTAGTTTAGTGCGAACCTTAGGGAAGAGCAAATTGGAAAGTCTTTTTAAGCGGAATTTCGCCCGCAAAGTATTAATTGTTTGTGGTTTAATATTAACCGCCGCACTGGTAAACCTCAAAAACCTATCCCTCAATTACGATTTTGAGCAATTCTTTCCGCAGGACGACCCTGAGCTGGATTTCTACCTAAAATTTAGAGACCAATTTGGAACGGATAACGACTTTTTACTGGTATCCTTCCAACCTAAAGTGGGCATATTTAATGAGGAATTTCTCCAACAATTAGATTCCCTGGAAGGACGGTTAAAAATGAACGACAAAGTATTAAGTACCCGTTCGCCCCTATCCTTAAAAATACCGGTAATTGGTCCATTGGGAGTTTTTCAATCAGGACTGCTAAATCCACCAGTGAGTGAGGAAGACAGCTTGCGAATTGTTCAAGACCCTATGTTGGATGAGAAGTTTATTTCTTCATCCAGGCAATCCATGGCCTTGCTAATTGAGCATGAACCGTTTTTAAGCAAGGTTAAATCAGACTCTCTTCTGCACAGCATAACTCGTGAGTTGGATAAGCTTCCAAATACGGATTACAAAATGGCCGGTAAAATTTATGGCCAGAATTATTTCATTAAAAAAATGGCCAGCGAGTTGGCCTTTTTTGCCGCTACCTCTATTATCCTACTCATTATCTTCTTGTATTTCAGTTTCAGGGAAGCTTGGGCAGTTTGGCTTCCCTTGGTGGTAGTCGTTGCTACGGTAGTATTGAACTTATCCTTAATCACGCTCTTTGGCTACTCCATATCGGTACTCACTACAATTCTGCCAACCATTTTATTCGTGGTTGGAATTTCCGATGTGGTGCATCTAACGGAAAAATATATCCAGGAATTAAGAGCAGGGAAAAGCAAAAAAGTGGCATTAGTGGCAGCGTACAAACAAATTGGCCTAGCCACATTACTGACCTCTGTTACAACCTGCATTGGTTTTCTTACGCTGCTAACTTCCAGCATAATGCCCATTGCAGACTTTGGTTGGTTTGCTGCTTTGGGTGTTATTCTGGCCTTTCTTTTAGCCTTTAGCCTTTTTCCATCGGCTTTGCTATTACTTCCAAGGCCTAAAAAACTCATTCAGTCAAAAGGAAACAAAGCTTTTTGGAATGGTATTCTGGGCGGAGCTTTTGTTTTTTCCCTTAGAAATCAAAAGGCTCTGGGCTTAGGGTTTTTAGTGCTGGTTTTGGCTTCACTTTATGGTATTTCCAACATTGAGATCAATAATTACTTGTTGGAGGACCTATCTAAAAATGATCCCCACAGGCAAGAGTTTGAGCATTTTGAAGAGGAGTATGGCGGTGTTCGCCCTTTTGAAATGGCGGTAAAACTGGGTAGCAATGAGTTACTGGACTGGCAAACAATTAAAAGCCTGGAAAAAATGCATAGCTACCTGGGCCAAAACTATGGTGTAAATAATATGGTTTCTCCCATGCAGGCGGTTTACATGGCAAACCGTGCAAAGCACGGAGGATTGGCAGAATACTATCGTTTTCCGGAAAGCGAATCGGAATACGAGGAAATAAAACCTATGCTCTCCAAAGCCCTCAAACATCCCATGGTAAAAAAACTGTACCAGCCAGACAGTGGTGAAATGAGAATATCTGGCAACGTAATTGACTTGGGAGGCGCCATCTTCAGAGAGAAAAACAAGGCTCTTGAATCCTACATGGAAAAGCTAGCTCAGGATAGCGGTATTGAATTTCAGCAGACTGGAATGGCCATGCTGATAGATAAAAACAACGAAAGCCTCTCCATAGACATGCTATTGGGATTGCTCATTGCATTTTGTGCCGTGGGCCTTATTATGGGCATGTTGTACAAATCTTTTAAAATGGTACTTGTTGCCCTAATCCCCAACATCATACCTCTACTGCTGATTGGTGGATTTATGGCTCTTTTTGGGATCGATTTAAAATTATCAACGGCAATTATTTTCACCATTGCATTTGGGATTGCCGTGGATGACACCATTCATTTTTTAGCCCGATATAAGTTGGAAATCAGTGCAGGTAAAAAACCCCTTACAGCACTTAAAAACACCTATTTGGGAGCTGGGAAGGCGATTGTAGTAACCTCTATTATCTTGTTTTCCGGCTTTATAACCTTGGTGTTCTCCTCCTTTTCAAGCACCTTCTATTTGGGACTCTTGGTGAGCCTTACCCTGGTTTTTGCCGTTGTAACTGATTTGCTGCTCCTACCAGGTTTATTGAGACTTGCCTACGAAAAATCTAAAGCCCGCGCTGAATCTTAAACTCCTTTAATTGTTGGTTTTCGTTACCCACGTATTGCGCTAACTCTGCCAAGACCTTATTCGCTGCATCGCTCCTACCCTTTTCGAAAAGAAATTCAGCATGCTGCAGCATAGAGTAGGCCAGGAAGTCCAACTTGTCCTGAGGTTCTTTGATCCACTCACTAACCAGGGCGGTCATCTGATTAAACTGCTGGCGCAACTCGTTAGAAGAATAGGTGTCTCCTTCCCTAATGGCTTGTTGCATTTGCATGTAGATAATGCTGTAATCGTTTTCATCTAGGCGCAACAACTGTTTAAAATAGTAATCGGCTCGGCTCCCTTTATCATCTGCAATTTCTGCCAGGGCCGCTTGTTTCACTTCCGCCCTGAGTTTTGCCAGGAACTCATCGCCTTCATCTGCATATTTTTTTTCCCGATCGTAGCGAACAAACTTAGATGCCAACTTTAAGGATTCCCTCAAGGGGTTTTTGTAATCCTGGGCCAGCTCCTCGTTCTTAGAAATATCGAAATAAGCCATGGAGGCATACAAGTAGGGTAAGGGGTCCTTTCCAGTTTTATCGCTATCCATGTACTTATCGGCCTTTTTCAGCATTTTTTCAAAGTCGCCATCCAGATACATCATTAGCAGATCGAAGTACTCTTTCTCCGCATCTTTTTGTGCGCTTATATTTGCCGATGTGGCCACAAGCAATAAAAGGCTGGCCAATATTTTTAGAATAGATTTCATACCTGTTTTTGTTTTATGAGAATCGATATAATTTCTGCTGTTCCCAGTT
>JBMYJC010000145.1:0-5833 GCA_049594055.1 Luteibaculum sp.
AAACCATGTATTCAAAACTTCCGCTAAGTTCCTCTACATCCTGGCTCGCTTTTATCTTTTGGGTAAAGGTTACCTCGCCCTCAAAAAAGGTGAGATCCATTAAAAAATTAGGGTCGTACTTTAAGATAGGTTTAGGTTCCTGGGTTTTACCCAATAACTCCAGGCCTTCTTGTTCATTAAATGTGAATGAAGTAGGTATTGGGCCATCCTCACCAGGAAGGTTTTGAGAGTACAGGTGCCAACCTTCTTCAATGGTAAAATGAAAATATACCTCGTAGTTACCTTCGCCTAAATCCTTAACAGCACTGGTCCATTGTACCGGGGTAAAAATTTTGCTGCTTTTGGATTCAGTTGTCTTCTCCGTGCTTTTACTTGTTGATTTGGTCTCCTCCTTTTTGTTTACAGCTTCTTTTTGAGAGCTAGCAGCTTTACCAGGTTTAGCAAATTGGTATTCTACAATTTCGGGTGGTAAGCAACGCTCTTCAGTGCACACCATAAACTCCAATTCACCGCTAATGGGCTCATCTCCAGTCCATTTTACCCTTTGCG
Organism: Luteibaculum sp.; assembly: GCA_049594055.1. Classification (GTDB taxonomy): domain Bacteria; phylum Bacteroidota; class Bacteroidia; order Flavobacteriales_D; family Luteibaculaceae; genus Luteibaculum. Next base: position 550 of record JBMYJC010000145.1, read on the forward strand.
TAAAAACTGCACTAGTCTCATAATAACTCAGTTCCATCTCAAATACCTTATCGTATTTGGAAATGGTTTTCCCGTCTTTTACCTCTCCTAATGCCTTGTAATGTTTTCCCTTGGTAGGATAAAAGCTTGTGGCCACCGGACCTTCATCGGAGGGTAATTTTGTAGCATAAAGATGCCAGCCCTTTTCAATTTTGGCTTTGTAATTTAATTGGTATTCATCTCCAGAGAGCTGCTCTGCAGAAAAAGACCATTTAACCGGATTATAAATTTGTGCTGAACTAAAAAGGCTAAGAGTAACCGTAAAAAATGCCAGTAGGAAACGCAACATGCTTTGAATTAAAATTTTAGCAAGTGCAAAAATAAGGATAATAGCAGTTTTATCCTTGGAAGCCGTCCAGGCTAATTTCCTCACCTGCTTGTAAAGCAAACTTTCTCCTTATCGTAAAGACCAAAAGATAAAGTATAGGGGTATCCAAAACTGCTACCAGCACCTTAAACAGGAAACCGCTGATAAACAAACTGGGAAATTGCTCCCAGGAAATTACCCCCGCAAGGCAAAGCAAGCCCACAACGCTTAGTGTATCCACCAACTGAGAACCTATGGTGGAGAAATTATTTCGTATCCAAAGGTGTTTACCTCGGGTAAGCTTTTTCCAAAAATGAAAGAGACGCACATCAATAAACTGGGCAAAAATGTAGGCCAACATACTGGCCGCAACTGCAATACCGGTAAAGCCAAAAACGCGGTGAAACAAATCGTCATTGATTGGGCTCCAGCTAGTGGCTGGCACAGCATCTGCCACCGTTATTATGAGCAGGGCAAAAATCGCTGCGAACAAACCCGAAATCACCACTTGGTTGGCTTTTCTTTTCCCGAATATTTCGGAAATCAGGTCGGTGATTAAAAAAGTTATGGGGTAGGGAAGAATACCCACCGAGATTTCGAAGGCAAAATCAACACCCGATAAGGGTTGCCAGACAAAAAACTTTTGAAAAATTAAGTTGCAAGAAACTAAGGCTGCTATAAAGCATGCAGCCAACACAATGTAAAGAGTAAAAGCTTGCTTAAACTGGTTTAATGGAAGGGTCTTGATACTAGAGGAGTTTAATATCGTGTATTCTGTGTACGGGAATTACAACCCCTTTTTTTAATACAATGTTTTCCACTCCACTGGCCCAAATAGTTGTTTCTACCACCTTTAAGCCCTTATCATCCTCAAAAATGATGCGGGCCTTATACTTTTCGGTATTACCCAGATTAGTTGCGCGCTCAATATTAATCTTGCGGTTAGCGATTGCTTGTTTATCACTTAATACTTCCTCCGCTGGAAAATGAAAGTTAGCTACATCCTCTTTTTCAACGAGCGTGGGTGCTACTTGTTGGTTCATAAATCGTGAATAGGTTAGGTGCTTTTAAGATATATCAATCAAATAACTAGTTTCTACATCTCCCGATAAACGGGTTAATTCAGACGATCGAAGTCCCTCTAAATATAGAATTCCCCGATTGCTTTCCCAAGTAAAGATAAATTTCCTTTGTAGCATGGAGATTCCCGCATCTTTAAAAATTTCATGTAAGCTTTTCCACTTGCCCTCCATGCCAAAAGGCTGCATTCTATCCTTTAGTCTCACTGACCTAACTTCAATAGGGAAAACATCTTTGTGCAAGGGCAGAATAAATTGATTTGCTTTCAGTTTTTGAGGCTTAAAATCATTTGGCAACTCACTAATACGGTAGACTCTACTAAGATCCTCAACCGAGTGGAATTTTTCTGAAGCCCTGGATGGCAAAACAGCCGGAAGGTAAAATAACTTTCCCTTGCGAATCTCCACTTCGGAATGGTTGACACTACTGCTAAACATGGCGCTTTCTGAATTATCTCTCGCAGCCCACATATCCAAACACTGCTGTCTACTAAACCCCTCTTTGGTTAACCAGGTACATAAAAAATCTTCGGCACATCCCTTCTTGTTTAAGTCATTTAATTGCAAGTGCAGAAGACCCCATTGGTCCTTCTTTCCATGCTGCATAAGGAATTCCTTCAATAAAAAGTCTGTGGTATTGTTTTCGCTTCTCAGGGCCCGCTGCAAGCTTAAAATACGCTGTTCCAGGTCTTGCACTTCTTGTTTCAAGAAAGGAATCAAGGCATTTCTAACCCAGTTGCGCCGGTATTTAATACTGGCATTGCTTTTATCCTCGCGCCATTGCAAACTCTTCTCCTCTGCCCATTGCTTCAGTTCCTTTTTCCTAACATCCAAAAGAGGTCTTAAGCGATTGCCCTCCAGAAATCGCATTCCAGCCAACCCTTCAGCGCCTTGTGATCGAAAGCTTTTTAAAAAAAACTGTTCCACCTGGTCATCTGCATGCTGTGCTAACAGCACGTAGGGGTAGCCATGAGCATCGCAGAGCGAATTAAAAAAGGTATAGCGTGTTTCTCGCGCCCATTGTTGAACATTTTCCCCTGTTGGAAGCTGGGCTCGGTGAAGGTGAAAGTTAGCCCCAAAGTCTTTTGCTAGCTCCCTAACAAACTGCTCATCCTGGTTGGATTCCTGGCCGCGTAAGCCAAAATTTACATGCGCTACAGCAAAGGGGTAGTTTAAAAAATGAAGCAGGTCTGTCAACACCACAGAGTCCAAGCCACCCGATACGGCCACCAGCACTTTATCCTTTTTATTCAGGTAGTGGTCCAGTCGATCTCTTAAGGTATTAAACCAGTTTTCCATTTAAACTGCTAATAAGGGCATTGGCTTTTACAAGGCATTCCTCATATTCTAATTCGGGGTTACAACGAGCGGTTAGTGCCGAGCCCGTTTTAAAGGAAAGTTTTTTTCGGTTTTGGTCAAAAATTATACTGCGGATTACCACATTTAGGCTGAAATCGCCATTTGGCTTTATATACCCCAAGCTTCCTGAGTAAATGCCTCTGGGAAATTCTTCTGCCAATTGCGCATGTTTTATTGCAGAAATTTTAGGAGCCCCGGTCATTGAGCCCATGGGAAAACTCGCTCTTAATATTTCGACAAAGGAGACTTCATTCCTGAGCTCGGCCTGGACGGTTGAAACCAGGTGATGAACCGTTTTAAAGCTCTTTACCGCAAACAATTCCGGAACATGAACAGTGCCTTTCTTGGCCACTTTAGATAAATCGTTCCTAACGAGGTCAACAATCATCACATTCTCCGACTGCTCTTTAATTGAACTCTGCAGAATGCGACTGTTTTCTAAATCTTCTAAGGCCTTATTAGCTCTAGGTATGGTGCCTTTTATTGGAGATGAGATAAGCTGAGGACCACTTTTTTGCAAATACAATTCGGGGGATGCAGATAAAATCCATTTGTCCCCAAGTTTCACGCAAGCGCTGTATGGGGCCTGTGTTTTGGTGTTCAGCTGCTGGTATGTTTCCCAAGGGTCTATATCAACCTGATCTGCAAAAAACTCCTGGCAAAAATTAAGCTCGTACAAATCTCCTCGCTGGATGGCCTCCAAGAGTTTTTGTGCTTTCTCTAAATAACTTGTTCTGCTGAAGCGCTTTTTTAGCTCTAGCTTTTTTTGGGTTGGGAAAGCCGGGATTGAGGTACTCAAAAGCTCATCGCCATCAAATTTTTCACCCCAACGACTACTTATTTTGTAGGACTTTAAATCTACGTCACCTACCCTTTTGGGCACCATGGCTAGCAGTTTAGGGAAATCATAATCGCCCTTTGGCAATGCTAATGAAGACTCTGTTTCGCTGTATAGTTCGTAGGACAGCGCAAGGAAAATAAAACTACCCGCATGCCTGGCAATAAACTCATCCAACCGGGGCAGCGCATTATCATCTGTAATAGCTAGCTCCAGTTTATCTTCCTCGCCTTCAAAAAATAGATTCTCGCCCGCTCCATTGCTATTAAAAAATGAAAAAAAACTACTTCGCAATAAAGCGGGTGGCATTATGATTTTTCTCTTACAATGTTTACCACGGTTTGCACCCACTTTGGGTTATCATTTAAACTAGGAACTAATTGCAGTTCCTCTCCACCGTGTTCTTTAAAAATCTCATCGTACTCATCACCAATTTCAATGGTGGTTTCCAAACAGTCTGCAGTAAATGCCGGAGAAAAAACCAGGAGTTTTTTGTGGCCCGCCTTTGCAAAAGCTTCTACCAACTCATCAGAAAAGGGAGTTAACCATTTTTTATCCAACCTGGACTGGAATCCAACTGTGTACTTCTCTTCAGGGATTCCCATACGTTTGGCAATCAACCGGGTAGTCTCAAAACAAGCTGCCTTGTAACAGAATTGGTTATCGCGCTCATAACGAGTTTCGCAGTTATGATCCTGGCACAGGTCGTCATCGTACACCTTATCTACTTGCCTCTCCGGTAACCCGTGGTAAGAGAATAATACGTGATCATAATTTTCGTGTGGATAATCTTTAGCCACCTCAGCTTGGGCTTCTATGTAATCCTCCCGATCAAAATACTGAGATACAAAACGCAACTCTGGAATTACCCACCATTTGCGTACGACATCCATAACAGCTTGCAAAGCAGATCCTGTACTGGAAGAGGCGTACTGTGGAAAGAGTGGAAAAACGATGATTTCCTTCGGATTAAACTTCCGTATGCGCTCTAAAACATCTGGAATGGATGGCTCTTGGTAACGCATAGCTAATTCTACCTTGTACTCATCTCCCAATTCCTCCTGTACCTTTTTCTTTAGATTCTCACCGTGGATTAAAAGCGGAGAACCTGCAGGAGTCCATAACTCCTTGTAAATCTTGGTGCTTTTGGGTGCCCTAAAGGGAACAATAATTCCGTTTACAAGCAGGGCTCTTCCTATAGGGTTTATATCTATTACCCTGGGGTCATTTAAAAATTGACTCAGATACTGCCTAACTTTTGGAACGGTTGGCGCTTTGGGCGTACCCAGGTTGAGTAATAGAACAACTTTGTTTGCTTTTTCCGACATCTAGCTTTTGCTTTTATGCATGTAGCGCACGATTATCGGTAGCAGCTAAGGCAGCCTCTTTTACCGCTTCGGTGTAAGTAGGATGAGCATGACAGAATCTACCTAAATCTTCGGCAGAGGCTCTGTATTCCATAGCAACTACGGCTTCGGCAATCATATCCGCTGCTCTTGGGCCTACCATGTGAACTCCTAGGATTTCATCGGTCTGGGCATCCGCCAAAACTTTAACCAATCCATCGGTATCCATACTAGCTCTTGCTCTTCCCGATGCTTTGAATGAGAATGACCCGCTCTTGTACTTTATTCCTGCATCCTTCAGTTGCTCCTCGGTTTT
>JBMYJC010000146.1:0-5793 GCA_049594055.1 Luteibaculum sp.
TCTTTAATTTCCTGAATATCACAATCCTTTTTTATGTAACTCATTACCCCGCATTTTATGGCATTGGTAATGGTATTACCACTTTGGTCATAAGTGATGGCTACAAACTTAAGATTGGGATTAACTTCCCGGGCTTTTACAATAGCGTCAATGTCAAAGCTTGGGCTGGTATAATCTATTAGTACTACTTCGGCAGCGGTTATTTTAGCTTTTGTGAGTAGGTCTTCGGAGTTGAAGGCTTCGTCTACCACAGTATATTGTTCTGCATCGCAAAAAACCGTTTTTAAACCTAATCGAATTAATTCGTTGCTGTCTGCAATGAGAAGTTTTACTGCTGCCATCTATACTTATTAAGACCGATTCAAAATTAGGGATTAATCACCAACCCATCGTAAGCAATTACCACATTGTTAAAAATTTGTTCTGCCTCGCTCTTAAATTTCTCCTCCTTGCGATAGCGAGCAGAAAAATGCCCCAAAACCAAACACTTGCTTTTTAGTCGCAAGGCCATCTCAGCCGCTTGTTTGGCCGTGCTGTGCTTGGTTTCATTAGCCCTAGCCTTTTCGCTCTCCAGAAAGGTGCTCTCATGGTAAAGGACATCGGGCTCCTGCAGATATTGCTCCAATTCTGGAAAGAAAGCTGTGTCGGAACAATAGGCATAGGATTTAGATACTTCAGCAGGGCTAGTAAGCAGATGATTGGGAACAACCTCTCCTGCCTCGTTAACAAAATCCATCCCGCTTTTTATGCGGTCAATCCAATGAATGGGTACATCATAGCGTAAGCCAGCATTGGGATCATAATGCCGCTTTTTAGGTTTCTCTTTAATCCAGAAACCTGTGGTGGGAATTTTGTGCAGGAGAGGAAAGGACCAAACCTGAAAGCTTTTTCTATCTACTAATAAATTGGACTGGTCATCCTTGGTTTCATGGAAATTTAGCTCATAGCGCAAGTAATCTCGTCCCAATTCTACCATCCCCATGACCGCATTTTTTAGTCCCGGCGGCCCAAAAATATCAAGGGGTTTTTCCCGCCCAAGAAGGTGCAACGTGGACAGCAATCCCGGTAATCCAAAAAAATGATCTCCGTGCAAATGAGAAATAAAAACGTAGCGAATGCGCTGCATTTTAACCGCGCTTTCTTTTAGACGCAACTGCGTTCCTTCCCCGCAGTCAATAAGTAAATAAGTTTCGTGAATATTGACTATTTGCCCGGCCGGATTGCGTTTTGTGGTGGGTACGGCAGAGCCCGATCCTAAAATCGTAACCTCAAATTTCAAAGTCTTCTCCTCCTAACTCCTTTTCCATTTTTATCATAAACAGCATATCTACTGCTTCTTCGGATCTGGGTGTAAAGTTTAGTGCATCCAATTCCAGCTCATGATAATGATCGTAATGATCTCCAGCAATAAAAACCACATTGGCATTGCTGGTCATTTCTGTTAGCTGATCTCCTACCTTTTTGTTAAATGAGGCCGGATCCAGGCTGGCTATGTCCGCCAAAACATCGGGGCTATTGGCAATGATATTTTTTCTTAGCGCGCTTATAAATTCTGCAGACCATTCTCCAAAACTGCACTTTAACAAAGCATAATTGTCACGCTCGTCAACTTTTATCATAGCCTTATGATTTAATTTTTCCTGCCAGTAAAAATAGAACTGCCATTCTCACTGCTACCCCGTTCTCTACTTGTTCCAAGATAATAGCATGTTCAGAATCTGCAACATCGGAGCTTATTTCTACCCCGCGATTTATTGGACCGGGATGCATTACCACTATTTCTTTCTCCAGGCTGTCCAAATGCTTTCGCGTTAAGCCATACATCATAGAATATTCTCGCAAGGAAGGAAAATAGCGGTCTTTTTGGCGTTCCAGTTGTATGCGCAACATGTTTGCCACATCGCACCAGTTTAATGCCTCTTGCAGGTTGTTGGACACCAACACGCCAAGCTCATGGATTTGTGGTGGAATTAAAGTTTTAGGGCCGCAAACCATTACCTCTGCCCCCATTTTTTGCAAGCAGTAAATGTTGGAGAGCGCCACTCTGGAGTGTAAAATATCTCCAACAATCAGCACCTTTTTACCGGCAAGGCTTCCCAGTCTTTCTCGAATTGAAAAAGCATCTAGCAAAGCCTGGGTGGGGTGCTCGTGGGTGCCATCGCCTGCATTGATAACACAGGTATTTACATTTTTACTTAAAAACACGGCGGCTCCGGGGTTAGGGTGGCGCATAACCACCATATCCACCTTCATAGCCAATACATTGTTTACTGTATCAATAAGGGTTTCACCCTTGCTAACGGATGATCCTGAGGCTGAAAAGTTGATTACATCAGCACTCAATCGTTTTTCTGCTAATTCAAAGGAAAGCTTGGTTCGGGTGGAATTTTCAAAGAATAGATTAGCAACCGTAGTATCTCGTAAACTGGGAACTTTTTTGATGGGCCGGTTGATTACCTCCTTAAAATTTTGAGCCGTATCGAAGATCAATTGAATATCTTCTGAACTCAGGTCTGCAATTCCCAATAAGTGATTTACCGATAATTGCTGACTCATAGATTCTCCTTTGTATTAAACAATATTACCCGGTCTTCTCCATCGCTCTCTTGCCACTCTACGGAGACTTTCTCCGATTCTATGGAATCGATTTGACGGCCTACGTAATTGGGTTGAATGGGTAAATCGCGGTGAAAACGCCTATCTACCAAGCACATCAACTCAACCGAATTGGGTCTGCCAAACCCCAACATAGCATCCAACCCTGCTCTAACACTTCTTCCGGTGTATAAAACATCGTCTACCAGAACTACATTCAGCTCTTCAATCAAAAAATCTATCTCTGTTTTGTTGGCTTGTAAGGGGGTATCGCGTCTCCGGAAATCATCGCGATGAAAGGTAATATCTAGAGAACCACAGCGAATTTTATTGCCCAGGATGGATTCTACCTGTGCGGCTATGCGTTTGGCCAAATAAACTCCTCTGGGCTGGAGGCCAATAATGGCAGACTCCTTAAAATTTCCGTGGTTTTCAATCAGCTGGCGAGCCAATCTTTTTAGGATTAGATCCAGTTGAACACTATTGATGAGCGTAATGGGTGTCATGCGCGGTTGTGGGCAAATATAATGTTTAGGCAATAGGATGTTTCCATTTCTCTTGGGGATTTCCTCCTATTGGATTTGCTGTACCAGAAAACAAAAAACCCCGCCTCGGTAAAACCGGGACGGGGTTTGAATATGAATTTGGAATCGGATTACTTCTTATCCTTCTTTTCCATTTCCTCTTTAAGGTTAGCAAGTACATCTAAATCTCCAAGTGTAGACTTCTCATTCTTGTCGTTAGCTGCCTTAATTGCTTTAGATCCACCTCCGGATTTAGCTCCGGATTTTGTTGGTTTCTCATCAATAACCGCTTGCTTATCAAAAGTACGGGTGTGAGATACAACAATCTTGCGTGCATCCTTGCTGAATTCAGTAACTACAAAATCAAGAGTTTCCTCCACTTTTGCTTTGCTACCGTCTTCTTTACGCAACTGCTTCGCTGGACAGAATCCTTCTACTCCGTAAGGAAGGGTAACCGTAGCTCCATTTCCGTCTTGAGTAGCGATTGTACCTTGGTGTACTGACCCCACTCCAAAGATGGTTTCAAATACATCCCATGGGTTTTCTTCCAACTGCTTATGACCTAAAGAAAGTTTACGGTTTTCCTTGTCCACTTCTAAAACAACCACTTCCATTTCATCGCCTACGTTGCAGAACTCTGATGGGTGCTTGATTTTCTTAGACCAGGAAAGGTCTGAGATATGGATAAGACCGTCTATACCTTCTTCTAATTCGCAGAATACACCAAAGTTAGTGAAGTTGCGAACCTTAGCCTTGTGCTTGGATTGAACAGGGTACTTGGTTTCGATAGCTTCCCATGGATCTGGCATCAATTGCTTAATACCTAGAGACATTTTGCGCTCCTCGCGATCCAAGGTAAGAACTACTGCTTCTACCTCGTCTCCTACTTTTAGGAAATCCTGAGCCGAACGCAAGTGCTGCGACCAAGACATTTCTGAAACGTGGATAAGACCTTCAACGCCTGGCTGGATTTCAACGAAAGCACCGTAATCAGCAAGTACAACTACTTTACCTTTTACTTTATCGCCTACGTTAAGCTCTGCTGGTAGGTTATCCCATGGATGTGGCTCCAATTGCTTAAGACCAAGAGCGATTTTCTTCTTCTCATCATCAAAGTCAAGAATAACCACCTTGATTTTCTCATCCAGGTTAACCACTTCTTCTGGGTGATTAATACGACCCCAAGAAAGATCTGTAATGTGGATAAGTCCATCAACACCTCCAAGGTCAATAAATACCCCGTAAGAAGTGATGTTCTTAACTGTACCTTCAAGAATCTGACCTTTTTCAAGCCCAGCAATAATTTGCTTCTTCTGCTCTTCAAGCTCAGCTTCGATAAGTGCTTTGTGAGAAACCACAACGTTTTTGAATTCGTGGTTGATTTTAACCACTTTGAATTCCATGGTTTTACCCACGTACTGATCGTAATCGCGAATGGGTTTTACATCAATTTGCGAACCAGGTAAGAAAGCTTCAATGCCAAATACATCAACAATTAAACCTCCTTTGGTACGACACTTAATGTACCCTTTAATGATTTCTTCATTCTCTAATGCTCCATTCACTTTCTCCCATGCAGAGTGTACTCTTGCTGTTCTGTGAGAAATGATAAGCTGTCCCGATCCATCTTCCTGGTTCTCTACGTACACAGGAACTTTGTCTCCAACTTTAAGGTCGGGGTTGTAACGGAATTCGTTGTAAGGAATAATTCCTTCGGATTTGTACCCGATGTTTACAACTACTTCCTTTTTGGTGATGGCAACTACAGTTCCATCAATCACCTCATGCTCGTTGATCTGCGTTAAGGTGTCTTCGTACTTCTCTTCGTACTCTTTTCTCTCAGCACCAGTATAGCGGCTATTTTCCTGCTCAAACTGATCCCAATTAAACTCGCTATTCGCGGTTTCAATTACTTTGTTATCGGCCATGTGTGGCTTTTTTCTTTGTATCCTGTTTGGTCGGAAAACAGAAGTTGTTTAACATTACGAGCATCCGACCTGCTCCGAAAATTGGACGGCAAAGATAGGTATAATTAACACAGTATCTTAAGTATCAGCAGATTCTTTCGATGAATGAATGAAATGTTAATAGAGATTTTATGCAGCACCAGCTAAACACCTTTCGTATCCTCTTTATCATAAAAGGGGTATTTAACCTTCTTATTTCCCTGCTTCCTCTACTCTATTATTTTCTTGGAAAATTCCTTTTTCCACTAGACCAGGGCACGCCCGACTTTATGCGAGCAATATTTATCTATGGCGGAAGTATTGGTTTCTTTATTTGCTTTGGCCTGGCGGTTTGCACCTTTGTGGCATCCAACTTTTTGCAGTTGCAAAAAGGCTATTACTTTATTATGGTGGTAGCCATTGTTAATGCCTTTACGGGTGTTTTGGGAATTTTGCTCTGCATTTTCACTCTAATAGAGATTACCAACCCAGAGACGAAAAAACTGTTTTTTAGAGAGGAGTTTTAGCCAGTAACTAATCCACAAACTCACCGACTGGCATTAATTTTTATCCTTCCCTAACACTTACAAAAGCGCATCTTTAGCATCTTTGGCGGCTCATGAGAACTTTCGAGATTCCAGATAAATTCAAGTCCCATCGTATTGCGGAAGTTAAGGCCAAAAGAAAAACCGAAGACCCGCGCAAACGCGATTTTAGCCCTAGCCTCT
>JBMYJC010000147.1:0-5706 GCA_049594055.1 Luteibaculum sp.
GAATCCTGTACCTGCGCACCTCCTAAGGAAAAGATATAGCGGTCAAATCCTCCAACGGTTGATTGAATACTCACCAATTGACCTTGACACGCAGAATCTGAGCCATTGCTGGTGCTCAGCTCAAAAACAGGTAGTGGGTTCACTTGAATCCGAACTGAAAGTTTGGGAGAGGGGCAATTCAATTGAGTAGAATCTACCATGCTCACTTTTACAAGCGTATCGGTAAAGAATGTTATAGTTCTGCTTTGGTCTTTGCTGTATTGAATTCCATCCCAGCTAAAGGCAAAACTAGGGCTAGGACTTTGAACTCGGGATAATTCTATAGTCCACTCAGAACCTTCGCACAAGCTTGTATCGGGTGAGATTTCAAAAGCCATTTTTTCGCAATCCTGAGCGAAGCATGAGGCAGTATCCGATGCCGCGCTGTAAAGGCAAGGTGTGGCCCCAATAGCCCTTACTTGTGCCCAAATGTTTTCTCCGGGACTCAGCCCATTTATTTGATGCAGGAGTCCGCTAATTCCAGAGGAGGGAATCTCATAATCTCCACCGTTGATGCTTATTTCGTAGCCCGTAGCGCCAGCAACCGGCAGCCACTCAAAATCTATGCTAGAGCTCGTAGTTTTTCCGCAGAAAAGATTGGGAGTACTAAGCGCTTTGGAAACCGATATTGGTATGATGTTGGAACTAGCCTCACAACCTTTATTACTAGCTACAACATAGTAGTAATGGCCGTTTTGTGGATTGCTATCGATTAAGAAGGGAGATAAACCCTTGGAAACGGAGAGTAGGCGGTCGTAAAATTCATAGCTGTCAAATGAGGTGGGAACCGCTTCAAAATGAGCAATTTCATCGGAGCAGTAAGTGCTATCTCCCAATAAGCTCACATCGGGGTAGGCGTTAACGCTAACCCAAAACTTTTTACTCACTGGCCTGCATGAAACCTGGTTGGTGTCTATTACGCTAACCGTAATCACCGTATCTGACTGAGCTGTAAAGTTATTTGTGCGAGATCCGCGTATTCCGTTCCAATCAATGATAAATCCGCCAGTTCCCCCTTCCAGATCGCTGATTTTTAGGTTCACGGTATCGCCTGTACAAAAATCTGCTTGTAACAGGTTTTGTTGGAAGTTGAAAGCATCGCAGTTGAGGTAGCATTTTACCGTATCGGAAACAACGCTGTTACCACAGGGTCCAGTGCTAGTGGCTATAACGCTTGCGATTATCGAGTCATTTTCATTAAGGCCATCAACTAAATGCGATAGTCCAAATTCTCCACTGGATGGAATGGAATAATTCCCGCCATTTACTTTAACCCTATAACCTTCCGCTCCAGGTATGCTGTCCCAAACCAGCTCAATTAAGCCTAGTCCTGTTTTGCCACAGTTTAGTTGGGGTGGAAAAAGGGTGTCTGCAACATGGTAAGTAAATGTATCGCTTGGAGGGCCTTCGCAACCTTGGTTGGTGGCAATTGCGTAGTAATTTCTTCCCGACTTAATGTTCCCGGTACCAAATTTATTGGGTCCGTATTGCAGGATGTGAAAATCACTATAAAAAGTAAAGCTGGTGGCTAAGGCACTGCTTGCCGTAAAAACAACACTATCGTTCTCACAAATCTCACTCTCAATAATAGAGGCTTGCAGATTTGTGGTAGGAAGAGGTTTAACCTCAATATCCACGGAGATTTTTGTGGGAGGACAAACCAATTGGCTGGAGTCCACCATGGTCACAGTAATAGTACTGTCGCGATTAAATACAAAACTTCTACTTCTGGTTGTTGTGGTACTTACGCTATCCCAGCTAAAACTGTAGTTGTTGCTAGGGCTCTGTATGTTGCTGAGAACAATGTTTAAGGTTTCTCCAGCGCACAGAGTCGTATCTGGGGTAATGTTAAAACTGGTCTTCGCGCAATTCTGAGCATAACAAATTACTTCATCAGAGACAGGGCTATAACTGCAGGGTGCTTGCCCTTTGGCTCGAATAACAGCACTGACTGATTCTCCAGGATTAAGGCCGCCTATATTGTGGCTTAAGCCAAGGTTTCCGCTGCTTGGTGTAATAAAAGGTCCACCGTTAATGCTAATCTCGTATCCGGCGGCATCAGTAACGGGTAACCACGCGAATTCTATACTGGAAGTTGTGGTATTGCCACAGAATAGGTTGGGTGTTCTTGCCGCTTTTTTAACATCCAGGCGTATAATGTTGGAGGTATCAGAGCAAGCTCTATCTGTTGCTACCACGTAATAATAGTGATCATCTATTAGCGAGCTGTCCGTGTAGTGGGGAGAAGCTCCGCTGGCCATGGACAAGAAGCGATCGAAGAACTCGTAATTTTCGTAAGAGCTGGGAGAGGCCGTAAATTGAGCGATATCCTCCGAACAAAAAATGCTATCACCAGATAAACTCACCTCTGGAAGAGGGTTTACCGTTAATTTGAACCTTTTTACCACCGGACTACAAGAAGCTTGCTCATTATCTACCACAAGCAGATTTATTACCGTGTCCCGGGTGGCCTGGATGCTTTTGAAATTTCCACCAGGGCTTCCATTCCAGCTTATGTTAAAGTTACCGGATCCACCAGTTATACTGGTAATGCGCATGGTAGCCTGGTCGCCCTCGCAAAATGAGGCTTCAATGAAGTTTTGATTGACGCTAAATGGGTCTTTACAAGATAACAAGCACTTTACTGGCTCCGAGATCATGCTATTTCCACAGGGGCCATCGCTGGTAGCAAAAACTGTTGCGGTCACTGAATCAATTTCATTGAGACCCGTTACCAAATGAAGTAAGCCTTTTGGACCCGTAGAAGGGAAGTTATATGCCGAGGCATCCACACTTATTCGGTAACCTGTAGCTCCAGGAATGCTATCCCAAATAATTTCCAGGGTACCAGCCCCTGTTTTACCGCAGTTTAAAACAGGTGGGTCTAACGTATCTGATACGTTGTAGACAAATGCATTACTTGGTGGCCCAACGCAACCTTTTGCGCTTGCTACAGCATAATATTCTTTTCCATCTAAAATAGATTTGGCCAGGTATTTAGCTGGGCCCACCTGTAGCGAATAGAAATCTCGGTAAAATGTGAAACTAGTTGCTCCCGGGCTATAGGCTGTAAATTGAACTTCATCGGTTTCACAAATCTCCTCTGCGGTAACTGTACTGCTTAAGGTGCTAACCGGCAATGGTATCACTTTAACGTGCATGGAAATTTCAGGGCCCGGGCAGTTCAATTGGCTAGAGTCCAACATATGAACCAAGACTGTGCTGTCCCTAAAAAATGTAAAGTTCTCCTGGGTTTTTCTGCTGTAAACCGCGCCATCCCAACTAAAGCTGTAATTGTTGCTGGGGCTTTGCACATGGCTAATGTTTACCGTTAAATCTTCGCCTTGGCAGATTGTGGTATCTGCTGGAAGTTGGAAAGTCATTTTCTCGCATTCCTGGGCAATGCAAGTTGCAGGATCTGAAGCCTCGCTAGCAGCGCATGGAGCTGCACCAATTGCCCTTACTCTGGCTGTTATTGCTTCACCTGGATTGAGGCCAGTAATTTGGTGTTTTAATCCAGTTATCCCACTGGAAGGGGTTTTAAATGGAAAACCATTGATGCTTATTTCATACCCAATTGCACCAGCAACAGGATGCCACTCAAAATCTATGGATGAACTCGTTGTTTTCCCACAAAACAATTTTGGGGCGGCTACCGCAGGCGAAACGGAAACTGGAATTAGATTGGATGTATCACTACAGCCCTGGTTGGTGGCAATAACGTAATAGTCCAGGCCGTCTTCTAAACTGCTATCCAGGAGATTTGGCGAAAAACCACTACTTAAAGAGGCATATCCTTTAAAAAACTCATAGTGTTCGTAGGAAGTTGGAGTAGCGGTAAATTGGCCAATCTCGGTAGAGCAGTAGGTATCATTTCCAGAAAGGGTAACCACCGGATAGGGGTGAACAGAGACATGGAAATTTTTACTAACCGGGCGGCACGAAGCTTGATCTACATCACGAACTGACACGTTAACAAGGGTGTCTCTAAGTGCAGTAAATTGTATAGAATTTTGGCCTACCTGGCCATTCCAGGAAATTTCAAAATTTCCGCTGCCTCCAAGAATCTCAGATATACTTAAGGTTACCTGGTCTCCCTGGCAAACATCGGTCTCAATGAAGTTTTGGCTAAAGCTGAATGCGTTTTTACAAGACAAATAGCATTTAATGGGCTCGGATGGAATGCTGTTTCCACAGGGCTGTGGTCCGCCTGCGATAACGCGAGCAACAACGGAATCATTTTCATTGAGACCAGTTACCTCATGCAGTAGGCCGTTGGAACCCGTGGAAGGGAAACCATAGGCTGCGCCATCAATACTTATGGTATATCCGTTTGCTCCAGCAATGCTATCCCAGATAATCTCCAGGGTTCCTGCACCGGTTTTTCCGCAATTAACTTGTGGAGGAAGTAAGGTGTCTGCCACCTCGTATCGGAATGTGTCACTTGCCAGCCCCATGCAACCGTTGGCAGTGGCCACCACATAGTAATTTCTGCCATCTTTTACGCTTTGGGTGCTGTAGGTTTTGCTCGCACCTTGCTGCAATACCTGGTAGTCTCGGTAAAAAGTGAAAATTGTGCCTGTGCTGCTGTTAGCTGTAAAGATTACAGGGTCAGTCTCGCAAATAATAGGATAGTTTTCGGAACTCACCAGCGTTACATCTGGCAAAGGTTTCTCATTAACCTCAATAGTATCCGCGTAACTGATACAACCGAACTGATCCTCCGCCACTAAAATTACCTGATAAACATCTTTAGTGCTAAAGGTTGATAGGGTTGTATCCTGCAGCGTGTCACCGTTTAGACGGTTAATGAAGGTGTAGTAATCAAAATCTCCGTTTGCAGTGTAAACGATATCCTCACCCGAGCATACGGCCGTTGCTGAAGCACTGAGTTCGGCCTGTTTTTTTTCTATTACCTCAATTTCAAGAGAATCGCGGTAAACACATCCTTTTTCTGTTGTTTGTAATGCAATGGTGTGCGTACCATTAGACAAAGATTGAGTAGTGTAAATATGGTAGGATGAATCTTGAACCACTTGTCCATCTACGGAAAAGCGATACCGATCAAATCCCGGTTGACTTGCAGTAAAAATGTGGCTTAAACCTTCGCAGAGCTCGCTGCTTTCGCTTTCAATTTGGCTTACTGGTATTTCCTGTACATCAATTAGGAAGCGGTGGTTAAACGTAGGGCAACCCAATTGGCTGGAATCAATTAATGAGACTAAAACAGAGGTATCTCTGTCTGGAACCATCTGCATTCCTTGCTCTTTGCTATAACTTTCTCCTGCCCAACTTATGCCGTAGCGGGGAGATGGGGTCAGCAAATTACTGATGCTAAGATTTACGGTATCACCCTGGCAAATTGTGATTTCATTGGGCGCAGAAAAAGAGGTGCTTAAACAGGGCTTTGCAATGCAAAAAACACTATCCGAAACCAATGTATTTCCACAGGATAAAGAAGTTTCTCCAAAAATTTTAAACCAAACGGTGTCGTTGGGAATTAAACCGGTAATTATTTCAGTTGCCCGGGTAATTGGGGTATAAAATGAAGCGTGGTTAACGCTTAACAAGTATTTATTAACTAAGGGATTGTCGTTCCAAACCACAGTAATGGTGCTGTTGGTGGAGCTGGCACAATTGATTACTGGGGGAATAACTGGCTCTTCT
>JBMYJC010000148.1:0-5699 GCA_049594055.1 Luteibaculum sp.
GTTGTTGATGAGATCTACGACTACTTTATGGAAGCCGAGACCGATGACTTAGATACTGCCTACGAGGAATTTGATGGCGACTACACGGAAGAGGAAATCCGCCTGGTGCGTATTAAGTTTATGAGCGAGATGGCGAATTAACTCCTCTTAAGCTCTAGGTATCTGGATTGCCTTAAACAATCAAAATTCACGCAAAGGCGCAAAGAAATAGTGTCTTATTTCCCAAAATTCCCTTTGCGTTCTTAGCGTCTTAGCGAGATTTTAATTATCAAAAGGGCTTAGGATTCACCCATATGCGCGGCAGAAGTATCTATTGATTTATTGTCAACTCTAGGTTTTTCCGCTTTTTATACATAACATTCCTCACGCAGAGGCGCAGAGGCGCAAAGAAACAGTGTCTTATTTCCCAAAATTCCCTTTGCGTTCTTAGCGTCTTAGCGAGACTTTAATTATCAAAAGGGCTTAGGATTCATCCTTATCCAGGATACAAGTATCTATTAATTCTCTGTAAACTCTGGGTTTATCCGCTTTTTATACAAAACATTACTCACGCAGAGGCGCAGAGAAATAATTTCCATAATTGCCCATGTTTAGGCCTCTTGGAGGTACTTATAAGCTAACCACGCCATGGTAGCCATACCTGTTTTTAAGGATTCTGGTTCAATGTCAAATTGGGGATGATGCACTCCGTGAACAATATTTTTTGCCTCGTTGCGCACTCCCAAGCGATAAAAACATGCGGGAACCTGCTGGCTGTAGTAGCTAAAATCCTCCGCGGTAGGACGCATTTGTAGATCCACAACATGATCTGGTCCCAACAATTCTTCGGCCCACTTCCTACTTTGGGCGGTGAGCTTTTCATCGTTTTTGAGGAAGGGATAACCTTTATCAATCTTAACCGATGCCGTTGCATCAAAAGATGCGGCAAGTCCCATCACCTGCTTTCGAATTAAATCGTGTGCATATGCGCGCCATTCCTCATTGTAGGTTCTAAAGGTTCCCTCCAGATGAACAACCGAGGGGATTACATTGGTTGCTCCATTGGCCAAAAACTTACCAAAGGAAAGCACACTGGGAATGGTAGCATCTGCCCTTCGACTTACGATATTTTGCAGGCTAACAACTATTTGACTGGCAACATAAACAGGATCGATGGCCTTATGTGGAAGAGCCCCATGCCCTCCTTTACCCTCAATTTCAATATAGATTTCATCGCAGGAAGCCATGTACATACCGGGGCGGAAACCTACTTTACCGTAGTCTAAATCGGGAAAAACATGTTGCCCATAAATAGCCTCAACGGTGGGATTTTCCAGCACTCCTTCTTTAATCAATAGACTGGCTCCTCCTGGATTTTTTTCTTCACCCGGCTGAAAAATAAATTTGATCTTCCCCCCTAAATCTGGAATGATTGAAAGTATTGCAAGGGCCCCTAATAAACTGGCACTGTGTACATCGTGGCCACAAGCATGCATAACCCCCTTATTCCTGGATACATAATCCACCTCATTTTCCTCCACAATGGGTAATGCATCAATATCGGCTCTTAATGCCAGGGTTTTACCCGCATTACCAATCTGACCAACAATACCCGTATCTGCCCAACCAGAGCTGAAATCCAACCTGAGCTCCTTGAGTTTAGATTGCAGATAGGCGGATGTTTCGTGCTCTTGAAATGACAACTCGGGAAACTGATGCAAATGCTCCCTTACATCTTTAATGAGTGGATATAATTCTTCTGCCTTTTCCTTGAAAAAATTGGCGTCTAGCATACGCTTTTACTTCGTGAAAATTAATTTGAGGGCAACCAGTAACATAAAAAACCCAAAGATTTTCTTCACTTTCTCTGGGGAGATTGCCAGCGACATTTTGGAGCCCAAATAACCGCCTAGAATAAAACAGATGGCAATAACCACAGCATACTTTAAATTCAGATTTCCGGTTTTATAGTAGTTGTAAACTGCCAATGCGCCAATGGGAGGCAGCATAAGTGCAAGGCTGGTTCCCTGAGCTTCGTGTTGAGAGAGTCCCAAGAACAAAACTAATGCGGGTACTATAACCACGCCACCGCCAATACCTACAAAGCCACTTAAAATACCGGCCAAAACACCGATAAGGATGAGTATAAACAGGGTTTGAATGGACATAGAAAAATGAAAGCCTTTAAAAGTCGAGGCCTAAAGATAGATAAAAGCGCCTGTCTTGGGCTACCCCATCCAAAACCCCCCAGCCCCAATCGGCACGCAAAAAGTAACCCCAAACCATGGCCCTAAATCCAAAGCCATAACCTCCTACAATAGGATTTACCCGATTATTAATTCTAACTGTGATTGGATTTTGCTGAATAACCCGGGTGTTAAAAGTGTTCTCGTCTGAAAAGGGACTTGGACCCACCCAGGCGGTTCCAGCCTCGGCAAAAAACACGGTTTGAAAGGACTCCAAAAAGGCATTTTTCACCGGTTTTTTAATGAGGTATTTGAACACCGGGATTCGCAGCTCTGAGTTTAGAAGGGCAAAACTATTTCCGTTTCTAATGTTCCTTGAAAATCCTCTCATGGGAGTTACCGTAGACTGATAAAAGAAATTTTCCAAGTTTGGGTAAGGGGTGTTTTCCACTCCGGGCAGGATGAGCCAGCGATCTAATCCACCCATAAAATATAGTACTTGCCGTCCACCTCCATTGGTACTAGCAGCCAGGCGATTGGCCCAAATTATGGTTTTATGGATAGGCAAATATTGCCGGATATCAATACCAATAGTTTTGGTTTCCTGGTTAGCCTCGGTAGGATCCATGTAGTACTCCATAAAGAACTTAGCCCTGAAACCACTGTACAAATTAGTCCCTAGATTTAGGCTATTATCAAAAACCGTTTGCAGCTTAAGACCAACTTGATATACATATACATTGGGTTGTTGCAGTGTGATAAATTCTCGTGCTGCAATAACACCTCTGTCTACCCTTCCAGCGGGTTCTGCTTGAAAAGCAAGCACTTCATTTAATGGCCAACTTAAATTATACCGCAATGAGTGGGTTGCAACCCTGAAAACATCGCCTTCAATATTCTCTACTGATGTCTCTACCCCCTGCTTTTGATAGGTTAGCGTTTTATCCAGTCTCTTTTTCCTGTTGCTGATGCTGAATATGTAGTCGTTATTATTGAGGTTAAACGAAAATCGGACCCCACCCGAGATCTTATAATCTTCAAATAAGTCTTTTACCCCAAGATTTAAGAATGTTCCCAACCCAGGATTGAGGGTATTGGGACTATTTAATAATTGATAGAAATTGTTTTTGTAGTTGTTGTCTATTTGGGTTTGCACTACATCGGAAGCGAAATTGATCCGGTAATTCCTACGCTGAGGCAAGACAAAGCCGGTGGAATCTGGCCCATCCAGGATAGAAATACCGCGAACACTATTGCGCTGTTTTTCCTCCTCTTCTTCGTCTGTAAAGGTGTAATTATTAAAATCTATGGGTTCTGGTTTATCTGGAATTTTATTGCCTGGAACAGGCTGTGCTTTGGGAGCTTTTTCTTGCTCATCTTCCAGGGTATAGACCTTTTCGCGCTCTGAGGTGGAGGCCTTTTGCTTTACATCCTCCCGCATATTATCGTCCAAAGCATTAAAGTCTACCTTGGTTACGCTTTTTAACGAAAGCAACTTTAGTTCGGTAAGCGATACAATAGAATCCTCGGTTATTTTTCCTTCGTAAAATTCGTAGTTACCATCTCGGTACATGAGATAGCTGTATTTGTCAGATTCAAATTCCACAGAGTAATCCAACACGTTGCGTCTAAAATTGCTAAGGGCATATTGACTGGCAAAATAACTGTAGTTGATGGTGGTATCTACCGATACAATGCTACTGTCATACTTGGCGTAGAAACGGTTTTGGACACCGGCCTGATCGCTCAAAAATGTGTACTTGTTAATACCGTACTCAAAGGCTTCAAGCTCGTTATACTCTGGGGTAAAGGTTATTTGCTCCAAATACCCACTCTCGTCCTGAATGTGATATAAGTAAATATCGAAGGTGCCCGTGAAATTGGAATCGCGTTTGGTTTTGGCTAAATTCTCAGATGTTCTATCCGTTGAAAAAACAATGGCATCATCATTTTTAACAAAGCGTGGATTCAGGTCATCAAATTCGTCATCAGTAAGTTTTACCTGCCGGTTACCAACAATAAAGTATTTGTAAAGATCGGTTCTTCCGTTTTTGACCGCACTAAAAGCCAGCAACTTTCCAGAGTTGGAATAATCCATATCCAGGATATTATCCAAGCCCAGTATTTCCTTTTTATTGGTTTTACCGCTGCTCATAGAATAAAAAACCAGATAGAGCTTCCCCCTAATAAATTGGGTATAGGTTAAAATATCCGACTTGGGGTGCCAGGCAATGATGGGGGCGTCATCATTTATTATTCGATTAATCTTATGCGAACCCTTTAATATTTTCTTCCGCTTCTTATCCTTGATATCATAAATGTAAATGCGGTATTGCCCCAGAATATTGGTTACATAAGCCAGGTATTTTCCGTTGGGACTAATTCTGGAGTGTGTAACATGCTGCCCCCTATTCACCTTTGCCGGAATTATTTGTTGCTGGGGATCGTTACGGGCCGCCTCATCCTCCCCAAATTTCTCGTAGAAAAACTCCAGGTATTCTGTGGAAAGTATGTCTACGTCCATTCCCAACACATACATAAACCCCGGATCTATGCTACGGCTTACACGGGTCATGTACAAAATGTTGGTGATAACCGCTTCTCCGTACGTACGAGCTATGTAGTACCAAATAGAGTGCCCGGCGTATTTAGCGTCTTCCCCTGTGAGTCGATTAAAATAATCGTAGCGACCACCGAGAATTCCGTCCTTAACGTAGTTTTCTACTTCGCTATTCCAACCCTCACTCAAATAGGAAACCAATCCTTTGCGATACCACTCAGGCAAGCTCAAAAAAGTACTGGAGCGAACCATTTCGGTGATATCACCGCCATACATAAGCTGGTTTAAAATAACCTCGGCAATTCCAGATCTAATTTGTCTATCCAACTGTTCTTTGGTTCCCTCGTAGAAAACAAAAACCTTGTTCCCCACTATGCGGGTAATTCCCCCAACGTTATTGTTTTCATTGGCGTCCAGACCAATATTGCTCTGCTTAAAATCGTCATAGGATTTGTACACAATAAACTGAACCTTATCCTCTAGCGGAAAATCCAGTCTATCTTCCATTTCTGGCATTATTTCTAAGGCGCGTTTACTAACGTATTCGGCTAGCTCCTCACCCTCCTTGTAGAAATAAACATTAAAATATTTGTATCTATAGTACTGCCAATAGAAGTCTTGGTATTGTACTCGGTTTTTGCCAAACTGCTGATCACTCCCATTGTAGAATTGTGCTTCCGCAAAGAGGGGAAAGGCCGCTAAAAGAAGCAAAAGGAGTTTAAGTTTCATTTAAAAGTACAAATATTTGCAGGCCTTGTTCGCAAGTTTGCGTTCCCAAAAATCAATAATTCCGGCTATGAATATCAAAAAATTCACCTTTAATCCTTTTCAGGAAAACACCTACGTGCTTTATACGGATTCCAAAGAGGCCATGATTGTTGATCCCGGCTGCAGCAATGCCACGGAGGAACGTGAGTTAATGGATTTTATTGAAAGCGAGGAATTAAAAGTTTCGCGCTTGTTGTGTACACACG
>JBMYJC010000149.1:0-238 GCA_049594055.1 Luteibaculum sp.
TCATCGCAGAGCTTAAAAGCACATTCTCAAATATGGAAGTGGAGGTTGCTTTGGAAGGAGATTTCCCAGAGGTTTTTGGCAATCGAAGCGATCTTAAAATTGCTTTCCATCAAATCTTGCTAAACGCTTTTCAGTACAAACATGTGGATAGGGATTTGGAATTGAAGATCACCGGAAAACACAAAACAGAAACCGTTGAGATCACGATTGCCGACAATGGACAAGGCATAAAGAAGCC
>JBMYJC010000149.1:248-5663 GCA_049594055.1 Luteibaculum sp.
TTGGATAAGATTTTTCAGGTATTTCAATCGGGTATTGGTGCAAGAAAATCCGGGCACCAGGGAATGGGTTTAGCCCGGGCAAAAAAGATTATTGAAACCCATTTAGGGAGTATTTGGGCTAAGTCGGAGTACGATGTGGGTTCGATTTTTCATATAGTTTTGCCCCTCAATTGATATGGCAGAAAATAGAAAACCCAAAATCCATTTGATAGACGATGATGACATCGTTAACATGATCAACGAGGATATCATTAAAGAATCCAGGTTGTTTTCTAAAGTCTATGTTTCAGATAATGCCGAGGATGGCTTAAGGTTACTGGTTGAAAAATCTGAAGAGGAACTTCCAGACCTTATCCTCTTGGATTTAAACATGCCAGAGATGAGTGGATGGGAGTTTATTGAGGAGCTGCTCATTATTGATAAGAATTACCCCCACATTAAGCAAGTGAAATTGGCCATTCTAAGTACATCCAACCACAAAGGAGATATCATAAGAGCGGCTCAGTTCGATCGAGTTAAGAAGTATTTCGTAAAGCCACTTACCCAAGAAAAACTGGAAGAGTGCATCAGAATTATTGAGGAATAAAAGGGTTTTTTCACCCGTTGGCAAAAATTAACCACATGAGATTCTTAATAATCTTAACAGGGATTCTTTGGATACTGAACCCAATAAAAGTAGCTGCTACTGATGGGTTAAGCAGTTTAAAACAAACCATAGAAGAAATAGAAAATAATTCGCCTAGCAGTTACTCTATCGATGAATTGATAATCGAATTTCATAGAGAATTAAAAGAAATGTTTAAAATTCCGATCGACCTTGATACTAGCTTAAAGCCAAAAATTCTATATCCTAACGGACATAAAGTTTTGGTGAGTAATTTTTTGAATTCCCTTGATAGGGAACATTTCGGCTTGTCTTTATACCTGCCAACAATTGATTCAGCCCTTACGGTTAACCATATTGAATGGGAGGCTGAAGTTTATCTATGCGATTTAATTTTAAGCTTATTGGACTCAAGTTGTGCCAATAAGGCATTACCTATTTCTACCACTAAATCAAGTGATTTTAATAAAAATCCTATTCATTATGCCCGAAATAATGGTGGAGAAATTTTAGTAACACTTATTGAACTTGACGACTGTCACAAGAATATTTTTTTAGAACGCGGTGACAGAATTATTTCAATTAATCAGATTCCTTCAACATTTTTAACAAATGGAATTATCTTCTCAGAACTACATTATCGTGATTCCATTAATATTGAATTTATAAGAGATGGCCTTCCCATTTCAAAAACTTTAAAATTTCCGGCAAAAGTACCTTTCAATAGCAAAGAATATTCGTATGAACTAATTGATGATAGAATTGGGTTAGTCACGATTAAAAATTCCATTTTTAAAATGGAAACGGTAACTCAAATAAGGAACAAACTAATTTCCGAAAAAAAGAAACTTTCAAAAATCATTTTGGATGTCAGAAATTGCCACGGAGGTGATATAAGCCCAATAAAGGGGCTTCTCGAATTGTTTTTTGACAAAAGAGAAAGCTTATTTGAAATTAACCTTCCAAAAGAGAATAACAACATTACCGTGACTTCAGATAATCGCCAAATAAGGAAAGAAATTGTGTTAAGGGTATTGGCCAATAAATTCACAAGTTCTGGAGCAAACATTATTTGCGCAGTTGTTCAAGATAAGCAACGCGGAATAGTCATTGGAGAGACAACTAACCCCGCAGGTGCACTTCAAAAAAGAGCTATTATCCGTGGAACAAGCGATATCTTAATTTATTATCCACTAGGCAGCTACAACTTGTCAAAAAACAGGACTATCAACTTAATTAATCCAGACGTCTTCATTCCTGATTGCAGTAGTGATGGAAAAGATAAAATCTTAGAGTATGCCAAGGAAAACTAAAACTTTTGCCAACAATGGCTATAAATAATGCGGGTTAGTAGGATAGGTAAACATTTTCGCTCTTGCTTCCGCCTCCTTTTTTATTCTAAGTGGTTTTATTAATTTACAACACAAATAAAAGCCTGGGATAAACGTGTTGCGAGAACCAAATATTATAGCTCTAAAGCCTCACTATTCATAGCCGAGCCGCCATCCAAACAAAAGGCTAAGCTGTTTTTGCTTTTCCCACCAAGCTATCCTTAGGGTAAAAGCTGAGTAAATACCCAATAAGGGGGAGGACATAATGCGATGTCCTTACAAAAAATTCCCAGGTCCACTGGTTTAAGCTATCCCAAGGGCGGTAGTCGTAAAAATTGGCGTAAATACGGGCAAAGGCAGTTGCAAACCCCCAGGCTACGCAGTAGATAAAGCCTATGCGCTGTGTAGGTTTTAGGAAAAGCATAGCAGCCGCAATAAAATCTAGAATACCGGCAACAATTAAAAGATCTATAGCTCCAGCTTTGCTTAATCCGAATCCGCGCATGGTCATATTTAAGAAAGTAGCGGGACGGTGAAGAATTCCACAGGCATATAAGCCGTGCATGGTAAAGGTAACGGCTACAATTATTTTCACCCAAAGATTAAATCTGGCGGAATGGATGTCCTTGTGCACCGCTGCTAGTAATAGTATTCCGCAAGCAAACTGTGCAGCAAATTCAAAGGCCAGGGGAAGTAGGTAAAGTTGCCCGTAAAAGTGGAGGTATATAATAATTAGGTAAAAGAATAGACTGAGCATTATAGGTATACCCAGCCACTTTCTTTTTTGGTTAAAAAACAGCGCGGAAAATGCTCCAAGCAAAAAAACGACCCCAATACCTTGCATTGCCAGGTCAATATTCTTATTGACCACGGGGTCAGAGACATACTCGGCCCAGATCATATCCGTGTATTTCTCCACCCATTTACCAACCAGTTTATAGTTCCAAAATATGTCGCGGTAGTTTACTCCCCATCTAAGATGTTGGTAAGCTCGCCCAACAAAAGTTAGGAAGACACAAATTCTTAGAAGAAGGAGGATGGAAATATTTTTCATGGCTGGCGAAATTAAGGGCTTAATTCAGGCACCATTAAGACTTAACAATGAGTTAACGTTTATCTAGCGAAATGGTAATGTTATCAAGGAACTGAGGCTTTTGTGGTAACGTATTCTTTAAGGTGAGACCTTAATTTCGCAATCAACATTAACATTACTATGAGATCGAGAATTTTAGCCCTTTTTTGTGCTATTACACTAACGTTTGCTGCATATGCGCAACCACAGAGCTTTAGAACCATGTTTCGTAACGATCCCGCCACTACCATGGTCCTAGGTTGGAGCCAACCTCTAATTGGTTTGGGTAATGGGACGAACTTCCAGTTGTTTTACGACACGGTAGACCACGGTACTGATGAAAGTGCTTATGCCTCTGGTCCTGTTCCGGTTACTCGCCAGGTTATGGCTTTTAAAGGTTTGAACCACTACTTTGTGCGCCTGGAAAATCTTCCTCCAAACAGCCCAATACACTTTCTTTTAAAGTACACCGATCCACTACAGACCACGCAGTACATTGACGCATATTGGTCTGAAACGCTATCGGACAACCCCAACGACCCCATCTCAATTATTTCAGGAGGCGATAGCCGTGCAAATTACGATGAGCCACAGCGTATTCAGGAGAGTTTTGATGCGCGTAAAGAGTCTAATAAAATTGTTTCCAAGCTGAGAGCCGACTTTGTAATGTTTGGGGGCGATTATACCTTCTTTAATGATGATGAAGAGTGGATGCGTTGGATGCAAGACTGGGAACTCACCTACGCTTCAGATGGTAGAATTACTCCAATTATAGCTACCCTTGGGAACCACGAAGCATTTCCTTTCCTTCCACCTAATGGGCCACAAGTGATTGAGCAATTGTTTGACACTCCGGTAAATGATGGATACTACGCCTTAAGTTTTGGTGGAAACTTGATTCGAGTTTACACGCTTAACACAGAGACCGAATTTGTGGAGCAAGGAAAGTGGTTGGAAGAAGACCTTAAGCAACACAACTTAAATACGTATTGGAAGGTAGCTCAGTATCATAAAGCAATCCGTCCGCACGAGGCAGGAAAATCTGATATGGATGGAGCTTACGACAACTGGGTACAGCATTTTTTCGACTATCAGGTTCGTATTGCTTTTGAGAGCGATGCTCACGTGGTAAAAACTACCTGGCCACTCATGCCATCTTTGGAAGCGGATGGGACCACCTTTTGCGACAGAGAAGTAGAGGACAACTTTATGCGTGTTGCCGAGGATGCCAAAGGAATTGTGTTTGTTGGAGAAGGGACCTGGGCTGCTAATCGCGGTGATGCTGATGATCCTAAAGTTTGGACTCGTGGAGCTATGCCAGGTATGAATCAGGTAAAATGGACCTGGGTGACCAAGGATAAAATGGAAGTAAGAACGGTTAGAACTTACAACCCTGCCAACTTGAACTATGTGAATAACATGGAAGAATTAACCGATGAAAACCGTTTTACAGAGCCCGAGGGCATTGACATTATTGATGGCGGAGAGGGAAAGGTTGTATTTATAACTGGCAATGGCCTGACTCCGAGACCGGTATTGGATGAGTGTGGGAACGTAAAAACTACCTCGGTACAGGAAGTTCTAGCTGACAACAAACTGGTTATTATGCCCAACCCAGCTAGCAAAGGAAAAGTGAATGTAATTCTAAAAGGGGCTTCAGCCAGAGATTACAGCATAGTGATGTACAACCTAAGCGGTAAGAAAATGGTTGAAACAACGGGAACTGTGAATAATGGATCGGTGAACAAAGCCCTATCCACAGAAAATATACCAGCCGGTACTTATTATATTCAATTGAAAGTAGGTGCTAAAACCTATACCCAGAAATTGGTGGTAATGAAGTAGATTCCTTGAGACAGAATTATTGATATACTTACCCAGATAGGAAAAACCTGTCTGGGTTTTTTATTTCATCTACCTTGGATCATTCTGGATTAATGACAGGCTTTTTGATGCTTTTTTAATCGGTAGTAATTGTAGGGCGATGGAACCAAAAACCCTGCAAGAGCTGCTGGAACAAAAGCCAGCCAATAACTTAAACTACCAAAGGATGCTTTGCCACCTGTAATGGCAAAATCTGTGATATTCATGGCTAACTCCATGGCTATCATAGACATAAATGACATGCCGAAGGCAACAGAAATTGCCTTTTTCCAGGCAAAGTTTTCACGGAGTTTTAGCAGGATACTTTCCAGAGTCATGCTGGTGATTAATCCGGCTACAATGGCCAATGCCATCTGCCAAAAAAGGGAGGTGCCGGGATAATAGGCTTGCAAAAAGATAATCATTCCAAAATCTCCAATGGAGCAGCCAATTAAACAGTTTAGCGTATTTCCAGCAGAGCGTTTCCAAATGTTTTGGTCTTTCCAAAAATTCATAGAGTGGCTATTTTAAATTAACTCCATAAT
>JBMYJC010000150.1:0-3857 GCA_049594055.1 Luteibaculum sp.
AAAGGAAACTTTTAAAACCCAGAAAGAAAAAAAGGCACTGATAAGAAAGCAGCCGCAAGTCCTTCAATACGACAGCACAAAGCTACCAGATAACATGGAGCATCTGGCTGAGTTAAAAGAAAAAATGGATGCTTATGAGGATGAATTTAAGCGCAGCTACCAGGCTTGGCAAAAGCAATTGGAGCATCCTGGATTAATCAGTATCCAATACAACAACAACTATAACAGCTTCCTACTGAAACAGAGGAAATATGCCATAGAGCAACGCTATATAGAATTCAACCGATACATAGACACGGTGGATCATTATTTACACGAGAACTACCAGCACATCGAGCAGTTATATCGCGACTCCATGGAGGCCGAGATCATACCAAAAGAGCTGTACGACCTTGCCAAGCAAATGCAGGCGCTTGATAAAATTATTGAGGATGAGTTGCGTATGCTTCAAATGAAGCAGGTTATAAATAACGCTGAAGAAATTGAAGTGTATTACGATGGACTGGTGTTTAGCTATTTTAATCAGTTGGAAACTGGGCTATTGGAAGCAAACGAACACCGCGCTTGGGTACTAGCTAATCTTCCAACGGTAGAAAAGGATTGGAAAGAGTTGAAGAAACTCTCCAAAATCCAACCCAAGTTAAACAAGCAGAAAATGAAGTTTTTGGAAGAGCAGCAGGAAAATGACCATAAGCGCGAGGTGAACCTGGCGGAAATGGTTATGGATCAAACGGACAAATGGGCCAAAGAGATGGAGGATCGCTTTTAGGCAGTTTGTCCACCACAGCTAGAACCAGCTCCAGCGGTACAACCAAAGCAGTGCTGATTAACGATAATCTCTCTTTTGCTTAGTGCCTCTAGATTAAAGTTGGAGATATGCTGCGAAGGCGCATCCACCTTTAATTCCAGCATTTGGTTAAAGTCGCAATCGTAGAGGTAGCCATCCCAGGAAATGGATAGCGTATTTCTACACATAACACCTGGTGCGGCTGCGGGATTATAAGCCTCAATTAGGCGATCCATATATTCCTCATACAACTCCTTTTTCACCAAGAAATCTAAGAACCTGCTTATAGGTAAGTTTGTGATTGCCAGAAGGTTATTAAATTCAATTCCAAAATCTCTGCGCAGGTTGTGCTTAAACTCCTGCTCCATTTCTTCTTGGTCTCCAGGTAAAAAAGCACCGGATGGATTGTACACCAAATTAAGCGGCAAACCACTTCCTTCCATCCCATACCCCACCTCGTTAAGCATTTGCAAAGCGCGAATGGAGCGATCAAAAACTCCATCTCCCCTTTGTCGGTCTGTTTTGCCGGGAGTGTAATGCGGCATGGAAGAAACCACCTCTACCTTGTGTTGTTTAAGAAACTCGGGTAGATCGTAGTATTTCTTGTTGGCTACAATAATGGTAAGGTTGCAACGGTCAATAATATGGATACCCAGATCGCTCACCTGCTCCACTAAATATCTGAAGTGCGGATTCATTTCTGGAGCTCCCCCCGTTAAATCCACCGTATTTACTTTGGTATTCCGAAGGACCTCAATGCATTGGTCCATCGTTTCTTTGGTCATGATTTCTTTTCTATCTGGACCTGCATCTACGTGACAATGGGCACATACCTGGTTGCACATTTTCCCCAAGTTCATCTGGAAAATCTCAAGCTCAACAGGCTTTAGAGGAAATAAACCCTGGGCTTTCAATTTGTCTTCAAAAGCGGTATTTACCTCTTTGTTTTCAGTAAGGATGTCAACTTGCTTTGCTGCTCTAGCAAGTTCGTGTTGTCTGGCCGATAGTGATTTGATCATAAAATGGGATTCTTCTTTAAGGCTACGTAATTGCAGTCCTCTCGGTTCATAATTGGGTGGGCTAAATCGCAATTTACATTTCCAGCGATTTCACCTTTTTCATCATCTGCACTCCATGTACCATGGCTGCGCCTCCCTTAATGGCTCCAGCTATATGCACTGCTTCCATCATTTGGGCCTCTGTAGCACCTTTTTGCAGACTGGAATCTGTGTAGGCGTCAATACAGTATGGACATTGTACTGCGTGAGATACAGCTAATGCAATAAGGGCCTTTTCTCTAGCGCTTAAAGCTCCTGGTTTAAAAACAGCCCCATACCAATCGAAAAATTTTTCTGCTAATTCCGGTTCAAATTCAGCGATGTCTTTAAACTTCTTTAGGTCCTTTGGGTCGTAGTACTTATCCATGCAGTTCTTATTTGTTGCGTAATTATAAGGCCTTTCTACTACTTACATCAAAGCACAACGGATTGCTTTTTCCACACTAACGGATTTTAACAGTAAGCCCACATTTTTGTACTGAGCATTCATCCCCAAAGCTTTTGTTAATCGATTATCGGCTGCGCCTCATCAACAATTTAACAAAAGCAACAGAGTAGCACTTTATTTTGCGCCAGTCACTAATGCCCAGTTCCCACACAAGTAAAACATGAGGACCATCATCAGGAAGCGAAAAATTGCGCTAGGTGCATCGTTATTGGTGATACTGGTTCTATTTTCAGAATGGACAGCTTTGGAGCTCACAAAACCCATTTGTCCAGATTTTTCCTACCAAGCGGATATCTTCTCAATCGACAATTTTTACAACGAAGAGGAAGCACGTTTCTACGGGGAGCTAGTTTCCAACAGTAAATTCTCATTTCAGGTAATAGAGAAGAAAGAAGAGGGTTTTGTGATTGAAAACTCCTTTGGCGTTACTAAACCCGATGGCAGCGAGATTTTTTCAGTAAAAAGGTTGTTAGGTTCTGACCCAGAGGGCAATCATGTTAGCTCGCTTGGAGATAAAGTTCGAGTAGGAAGAATTTTTGGTCCAGAAAAAGGAGAGGACGAATACACCTACTGGCACATCAATTATGATGTACCTATACAACTTAAAAAGGTAGCCAGGGAATACATTTTTGGATTAGCGGTAGAAAAATACGAAGGCGTAATTGAAGCTGACCAAACCGAAAACCTCTCGTATCTGCCAGGAGTTCCAGAAAAAAGAGGGGTTCGGGTCAAAGGGCTTTTAAGTACATGGATAGAACCTAGAACTGGTAGGTTAATAAAATACGAGGATTTTGCCAGGGCTTGGTACTATGATGTTTTGAGCGGGGAAAACACCATCCCCTGGAATGAATTTCACAACGAATTCCAGAATACCTCTGTAATTGCTCAAGTCCAAAAGGCCCAGGCTCAAATTTTATTAATCCGAATTTGCCAGGTTTTCTTTCCTGTGTTTTTGCTGCTCATTTTTACTCTATGGTACTTTAAGGTGTCTAGTTTTTGGCGGCAACGAATCTTATCTAGTCAAGGTTTTTTTATAGCAGCACTCATCTTCGTTTTCGGGCTACTTGTTACCAGCTATTCCTTTTACGCACTGGATAAAAGTCATTTACGTGAGCAAGTTGAAAACACGGAGTATTTCTCTAGAGAGCTTGTTAATGCCCTACAGCGCGAAATACAAGTTGCATCTGAGGCCTTAGAATTTATGCGCTACCAGTTCCAGCAAAATGACACCATAACAGAGAGTCAATTTAACGTGCAAGCGCAACGTTTAATAAACAGATCCACAAGCATTAAAGGTCTGAGCTGGCTACCAAGAATTAATAATCAGGATAGGAAAGCCTTTGAAAAGCTTATCCCTTCTGGTTACATCTCAGCATGGGATGGAAGTACAAACAACAAACTTGCACCAGTAGCCCCATTTTACTTTCCCGTTTATTACATTGTTCCCAATGAAGGAAATTCAAAGGCCATTGGTTTTGACGTGAATACCAGACCCGAGACCAAAGCCTGTATAAAAAACGCCTTACTTTTTAACGGAATTCAAACATCGGCTCCTGTATTAATT
>JBMYJC010000150.1:3867-5623 GCA_049594055.1 Luteibaculum sp.
GAAAAAGACACCACCCAGCGATCGATTATCCTTACTAACCCCATTCTAAGCGATGAAAAGGAATGCGTGGGTTTAATAAACTGCATCATTCGCTTACCCGATTTAGCCAACACGGCTTACTCCAGATTAAACAATCCAAAGGATTTAAGCTTTAGCATACACGATAAAGACCAGGGTAAGCGGATTTTTTTTAGCGATGGTGCATTTGAGGAGAAAAAGGCGGGTTTTGTTGTTTCTAAATCTTTACCTGTGTTAGGCCGATTGTGGAATATAGAGGTAATGCGCCCGAAATACGGACTGCCATGGAACGCGATTCTCATCCTGGGATTTGGATT
Source organism: Luteibaculum sp. (assembly GCA_049594055.1). Taxonomy (GTDB): domain Bacteria; phylum Bacteroidota; class Bacteroidia; order Flavobacteriales_D; family Luteibaculaceae; genus Luteibaculum. Next base: position 4,203 of record JBMYJC010000150.1, read on the forward strand.
CTTGGTTTTTAGTTTGAGCTCCATACTAGTGTACCGTCTGTTAAACGACAAGAGCAAAATATTGCTTGAAACCAACCTCGCATTGGAAATCAACTCCAAACAACTCTTGGAAAAGAACAAAGAATTAGAACAATTCATTCACATTTCCAGTCACGACCTTAGGGAACCTGTTAATACTTTGGGAAGTTTTTTAGAACTGCTGGAGGAAGAAAATCAAGATAAACTAGACAGCGATTCTAAAACTTATTTGCATTACGCTAAGAACCAACAGCAACGGATGGAAAGCATTGTGCGTTCTTTGGGGGATTATATTAGAATAGGACGTGCGCAAGAAAAAACACTGACGGATATGCAAAGCCTCGTAGAGGCAGCAATTGCAAAAAACCAAAAGGTAATTAAGGCCATAGACGCAAAAATTCAGGTTAATTCCCTACCCTCCCTGGCTATTTTTAGACACGAGATGGAGTCCGTATGGAATAATCTGATCAGCAATGCTTTAAAGTTCCACAAGAACAACAGTCACTGTTTTATTGAAATCGGGCATCAGGATTTACCGGGAGAGCATCTATTTTTTATCAAGGACAACGGCATTGGAATTGAACCCCAGTATTACGACCGCATCTTCGAAATTTTTAAGCGTCTCAACTTGCGCGATGAGTTTAGTGGAAATGGCATGGGGCTTTCTATTTGCAGAAAGGCAATTGAGCATCACGGAGGTAAAATTTGGGTGGAATCGGAAAGCGGCAAGGGCGCAGCATTTTTCTTCAAACTTCCAAAGGCCTAAACCAAATAGCGATTTGCTGGTTATTCGTGTAGCAACACGTATTTATGACCATCAAAAAGCACTCTGGGATTTTTACCCTAAAAGCCGAGCAATTTTTACCCATTCCCCTTGAGCAGGCCTGGGAATTTTTTTCCACCCCTAAAAATCTGGCCAAAATAACTCCAGATTTCATGGGGTTTAACATCACATCCGAACTTGCAGATAAGATGTTCCCTGGACAGATTATCACTTACAAAATCGGTTTATTTCCCGGAATAAAGGGCTCTTGGGTTACGGAAATCACCCATGTGAATGAACCCCATTTTTTTGTAGATGAACAGCGTTTTGGCCCCTATGCCATGTGGCATCACGAACATCATTTCAAAGCCCATGAAAACGGAACACTAATGGAGGACAAAGTATCCTACAAATTACCCCTGGGATCATTTGGAGCGCTTTTCCACTCCATCCTGGTTAAACCAAAACTCCAGCAAATTTTTAATCACAGAAAAGTAACCTTAGAAAAACTTTTTCCCGCATGAAAACCATAGTAATTGTTGGCGCCAGCCATGGCATTGGAGAAGCCATTGCTAAAGATTTAGTTGATCAGCATCGCATTGTAAACATTAGCAGAACAGAACCCGAGTGGCAACACGAA
>JBMYJC010000151.1:0-235 GCA_049594055.1 Luteibaculum sp.
TTGCTTTTTTAGCTTTTGGCTCTTCCTTTATATATCCTTTTTCCAATAGCAGGTTATACCAACTAAAGAGCTTTTTCAAGTCGGAAGTGTACACACGCTCTTTGTCATATTCGGGAAGCACCTTTTCGAACAAGGCCTCTAATTCTGCCCCTGAGCCTTTAGGGTTGTCCATCTTCTTTCCACCCAATTCCTTGTAAAGATTAGGAAGGATTTCTTTAAGTGGAACATCCTCACT
>JBMYJC010000151.1:245-5588 GCA_049594055.1 Luteibaculum sp.
GGATATATCCTCCAGTGCGCTGATCTTATGGGTAGCCAATGCTGGCATTTTTTTTCCATCCAGTAGAGACTCTACCACTAAGCCCTTTTGTGAGCGGCTTAAGATTTTAAATAATCCGGGCTTTCCGGCAATTGCAATAATTCCCTCCAAATCCATGTGCTACAAATTTTGGTCGACAAAAATATAAATCCAAGTGTACCTTTTACCAGGCAAATAAATCGGACAAAATTTCAAGAACAGCTTTAGCCATTTTATTTTTTTCGTCCAATAGGGGGTTAATTTCCACCACCTCCAGGCATTGTACTTTGGGGTCGTCTAAAAGCCTCCCCAACAATTCTACAGCCTCTTCTGAGCTAAATCCGTTGGGAACGGGTGTTCCTGTACCCATAGATACCGATGGATCCATACTATCTACATCAAAGGATACGTAAATAAGATCACAATCGTTCAACCGGCTTAAGGCCTTATCCGCGGTTGCCGCCATACCCAAATTGCGCGCAGCACGCACAGAAATATTGGGGATTTTTAGGCGTTCAACAATAATATCTTCCTGTTCCTCGGTATCTCTAACGCCAATGTAAACAATGTCCTCAGGGAGTATTTTGGGTTCGTTACCACCTACCTTTTTTAACTCTTCCCAGTGCTTAAGCTCCACCTCTGAGAGTTGATTGATGGCTTCTCCTTTGTTATCAAATTGAAGAGCAACGGCAAGCGGCATCCCATGAACATTACCCGATGGGGTGGTATAAGGACTGTGAATATCAGCATGCGCATCCACCCAAATAACACCTAAACGTTTCTTGGGGTATTTCTTTTTTATTCCAGCAATGCTTCCTGCTGCTGTAGAGTGGTCGCCCGCAATAACCAGCGGAAATTCTTGCTTGCCTAATGCATCATTTACAGCCTGTGCCGATTGCTTGTAGAAATCTAATATTCCAGCAATATAATGGGCGTTGGGTGTAGGGTCGCTGTGGTTAACCATGCTGTTGTTGGCCTCTACGCGCTGGAAAGGAATTTCGGTGTAGGCTAAACAATTTTGGGATGCGGCTTCTAGCCTTAGGGCATCCACTCCTAAACTGGCACCACGGGTTCCGGCACCTAAATCGCAAGGGACCTCAATTATCTTTACTTTGCGCCTCATAAATTGTTTGGCTATAGCAGGAAAACTGCTCTATTTGTAGATTAAATATTTTCGAAAGCAAAGATGCAAAGTTACGCTGAATTCCTCGACTTAAGTGTTGGGTTCCCCCAAGAAGGTTTTAACGTTATAGACGATGAATTATACTTCCAGGACCTCAACTTAATGGAGCTTTTAGAGACCTATGGCACCCCGCTTAAGTTCACCTATTTACCTACCATTTCTAGAAATATACAGCAGTGTAAAATTTGGTTTCAGCGCGCCATTCTGAGACATGGTTACCGAGGATCGTACCAGTATTGTTACTGTACAAAAAGCTCCCACTTTAAGCATGTTATGGAAGAAGTGCTTAAAAACGAGGTGCACATTGAAACTTCCAGTGCTTTTGATATCCCCGTTATCATCCACCTGGAAAAAAAGGGAGTGATAAAAAAGGACATTATGGTGATCTGCAATGGCTTTAAACGCGGATCCTACAAGCAGTACATTGTAGATTCTATAAGAGAAGGATTTACCAACATCATTCCTGTTTTAGATAACAAAGAAGAATTCCTGTTTTACGATGATGAGCTAGACCAGCCGGTAACACTAGGGATGCGCATTGCAACGGAAGAACAACCCGATTCTCAGTTTTATACCAGTCGCTTGGGAATTCGCTCAGAGGACATCATTCCTTTTTGGCAAGAGCGCATCAAGCCGCACAAGAATTTTAAGGTTAAGCTGTTGCACTTTTTTATCAACAGCGGTATTACCGATACCCCCTACTACTGGAACGAATTAGAGAAATACGTTACCCTCTATTGCCAATTCAAAAAGGTGAACCCCGATTTATCTATGCTGGATATTGGTGGTGGCTTTCCATTTAAAAACTCCTTGAGCTTTGAGTTCGACTACGAATACATGGTAGAGGAAATCATTAAGCGCATTAAAGAAATATGTGCAGAGCACCGGGTAATGGAACCGGATATTATTACCGAGTTTGGAAAATACACCGTTGCCGAAGCCTCTGGAACATTGTACAAGGTACTGGGACGCAAGCAACAAAACGACCGCGAGAAGTGGTTTATGCTGGATGGAAGCTTTATCACCGACCTGCCAGATATTTGGGCCCTAAACCAACGCTACATCCTACTTCCAATCAATAACTGGAACCACACTTACGAAAAAGTAAACCTGGGTGGAATTACTTGTGATGGCATGGATTACTACAACCAGGAAGCGCACGTAAACAACATATTCATGCCCAAAACAAGGAAGCTGCAATACGTTGGCTTTTTCCACACGGGGGCATACCAGGAAGCACTTTCGGGATATGGCGGAGCTCACCATTGCTTATTACCTTCTCCTAAACACGTGCTCATTCGCAAAAAACCTGATGAGAGCCTGCAATATGAGGTGTTTGGAGAGGAACAAAACTCCAGACAAACCTTAAAATTATTGGGTTACATATAAGGCGGTAAGCCTTGTAATTCCTCAGGAGAACTGGCATTGTGGAGGAAAAAGCGATTTTCTACTCCGTTAGAAACCCAGAGGTAAGGAATGCTTAGCAATCGGTTGTATTTAAAGATTTGGTTAAACACCGTTTGATTGAGTTTTACCTCGGGGGCTTTGCATTCTACCAGTAGCCAGGGTTTTCCTTCTTGATTAAAAACTACCATATCAAAGCGGAATTTTTTGGGACCTCCGCTTATGGTGCGCTCCATAGCGATCCAGCTTTTAGGGTAACCCAAATCGTGATGGAGGTACCAGGCGGCAAATTGGCGCACCTCTTCTTCGGGAGTTTGAAGCACCCATTTTTTTCTAAACGCATCCCAAAGCTCCGTCCTGCCTTCGTTCTGTCGATATTTTACCGGAGAGTTACTCATAAATTTTGCCCAAAGCTATTGCCAAATAAAAGTATTTTCGCCCCGTGACTTACGAACAAATTCTAAGCAACGTATCGCAGAAAAAATTTGCCCCGGTATATGTACTGCAGGGCGATGAAGATTTTTTCATAGACGAGATCCATGATGCTCTTATTGCCCATGTCTTACAGGACCACGAGCGAGATTTTAACCAGAGTATTTTTTACGGAAAGGATTGCAACTCAGCGCAAATTGTTGAGGCAGCAAGACGATTTCCAATGGGCGCAGAAAGGAATTTAGTGGTTCTGAGAGAAGGACAGTATTTGCGCAATATTGAAGAGCTTGAATCTTATGTAAAAAACGCAACTCCAAGTACGGTTTTGCTCATTCTTTACCGCGGTAAAAAGCTGGATGGAAGAAAATCTTTTGCTAAAACCGTGGCTAAACACGGGGTGCTTTTCGAGAGTAAGCGACTCTATGACAACCAGGTAAGCCCATGGTTACAGGGATTTGCCCAACGCAAAAAGGTTAGTTTAAGCCCCAATGCACTGCAGCTTTTGGTAGAAAACTTAGGCAACAATCTGGTACAATTAGCCAATGCCATAGATAAACTAAGCATTGTTCTACCCTCTGGAGAGGAAGTAACTAGCAAACAAATTGAAGAATACATTGGAATTAGCAGAGAATACAATGTGTTTGAGTACCTGAATGCCATTGGAGATAAAAATTTTAAGAAGGTATTTACCATAGCACAGCATTTTGGTGATAACCCGAAAGAGAATCACCCCATTATGGTGATTGGCCAGGTGGCTGATTTCTTTTACAAACTCATGATGATTCACTTCTCCAGCAATAAAAACAGAAATCACCTCTGTAGCATCTTGGGAATCCGCCCCTTTTTCTTTGACCAATACATGAGAGCAGCTAAAAACTACCCCGCCAAGAAATGCGTAAAAATCTACAGTAAATTGAGGGAGTACGACATGAAAACCAAAGGAAAAGACAACGCTTCAACCAAAGAAGGAGGCCTGCTTAGAGAACTAAGCTTTTACATATTAAATTACTAGGTTTGCCGCGCTCTTGCGGGCAATAAAGATTCCGTTTTCATGAGATTTCTAAAAAGCCAGTTTAAGGCCCTCGCATTCCTTCCCCTCGTATTATTTTGTAGCGTTGCCATAGGTCAAAGCACGGGATCCTTTAGAGGTTTTGTTTACGACAAAGAGAACGGGCAAGCAATTCTCTTTACCAATGTTATTTTGGAGGGAACCTCTTACGGAGCTACAACAGATGAGAACGGATTTTTCTCTATCACACAAGTTCCCATTGGCACCTACACCCTGGTGATTAAAACCATTAACTACGAGAGTGTAAGGGAAGAAATAACCATTGAAGACGGAAAATACTTAACACGCAAATTTTACCTAAATCCACAGGCCATAGAAATGGATGAAGTGGAAGTTTCTGCTGAGAAAGTGAGAAACACCACCCAGGTAAAAATGTCAGTAACCAAAATTTCCCCAAAGGAGATTAAAGCCCTGCCATCTATTGGTGGACAACCCGATTTAGCCCAGTATTTACAGGTTTTACCCGGTGTAATTTTCACAGGAGATCAAGGTGGGCAGCTCTACATCCGCGGTGGATCCCCCATCCAAAACATGGTGATGTTGGATGGAATGATCATTTACAACCCCTTTCATTCCATTGGTTTATTCTCGGTTTTTGATACCGATATTATCTCGAATGCTGACGTTTATACTGGAGGTTTTAATGCGAAATACGGTGGAAGGATTTCCTCGGTTATGGATATTTCTACCCGAGCAGGAAACAAGAGTTATCACAGCGGAAAAGTGGGCGTTAACCCTTTTGGAGCAAGATTATTATTAGAAGGTCCATTAAACAAACTGGATGCAGAAAGCGGAACTTCCTCCAGTTATATCCTCTCTGCTAAAACATCCTACCTGGAGCAAAGTGCCAACCAGTTTTACTCTTATGCCTCCGATGACGGGTTGCCCTACACCTTTACCGATTTGTATGGTAAAATGTCTTTCAACTCCAGAAATGGAAGCCAGTTTAACCTGTTTGGATTCAACTTTAGAGATGCCGTTAAGTACCAAAACGTTTCCAACCTAAACTGGAACACCTTTGGTTTTGGCTCGAACTTTATGTTGGTACCGGCCAACAACCCGGTGATAATTGAAGGTAATTTCTCTTACTCCTCATACGATATCCAACTAAAAGAAAACGAGCAGGCAGAGAGAAGAAGCACCATTAACAACTTCACCTTTGGCCTTAACTTTAAGTACTTTAATGGGGATAATGAAACGCGATACGGCATAAACGTTTTCGGCTTATCCACCCTCT
>JBMYJC010000152.1:0-252 GCA_049594055.1 Luteibaculum sp.
CCATAAGAAAGGCATTGGCCATTGGAGCGGATAATGCGGTTAGGGTAGATACAGAAGCAACAGATGCTTATCAGGTAGCTCAAGAGATTGCTAACTACGCCAAGGATAAAGGCTTTGATCTGATCTTGTGTGGAAAGGAAACCATCGATTACAATGGTTCACAGGTAGGTGGAATTCTAGCGGGATTATTAGATCTTCCTTATGTTTCACTAGCATCACACTTGGAAACCGATGGCAAAACAGCCGAGGTGA
>JBMYJC010000152.1:262-5585 GCA_049594055.1 Luteibaculum sp.
GGAATTGAAACCCTTGAGGTGGAGCTGCCTGCAGTTGTGAGTGCAGCAAAGGGAATGGCAGAACAGCGTATTCCTAACATGCGTGGAATTATGGCTGCAAGAACAAAACCTTTGGAAGTGGTTCCAGCATCCGTTCAAGAGAAGCTTACTTCTATTAAAGAATATGCACTTCCACCGGAAAAAGGAGACTGCAAGTATATTGATGCAGAGAATGTGAATGAGTTAGTAGAATTATTGCATAACGAAGCAAAAGTTATTTAAGAGGATGTCAGTATTAGTATTTGTAGAGTCACTTAAAGGGAAAATCCAAAAGAACGGTTTTGAAGCTATTTACTACGCTTCTAAAATTGGTGATGTTACCGCATTAACTTTTGGCGATGTAAGCAGCGAAGATTTGGCTGCCCTTGGAAATTATGGAGCAAAAACGGTTAAGGTTGCTCGCGCTGTTAAAACGGTTGATCCTAGCGCTTTGGCCCAGTTCATTAGCAAAGAGGCGGGTGCTGCAGAAGTAATCGTTTTTAGCTTTGATACCGCTGGTAAGATGGTTGCACCGGTTGTTGCCGCCAAGTTGAAGGCTGGCTTAGTATCGGGAGCAATCGATTTGCCAGATACTTCTAACGGTTTTGTTGTTAAGAAAAACGTGTTTTCCGGGAAAGCATTTGCTATGCAGGAAATCCACTCCGACAAAAAGGTGATTTCCTTGTTGCCAAACTCATTGAAACCTGAAAAATCCGATGCTAGCGCAAGCGTAGAAGAGGTAACAGAAGATTTTGGCACTGGAAAAATTAAAAGCAAAGGGGTTGAACTTGCCTCTACGGATGGTATTCCCTTGCCCGCTGCTGAACTAGTTGTATCTGCTGGTCGCGGTTTAAAAGGTCCTGAAAATTGGGGTATGGTGGAAGAACTAGCCTCCTTGTTAGGAGCAGCTACAGCCTGTTCTCGTCCTGTTGCAGATATAGGTTGGAGACCTCATCATGAACACGTTGGACAAACAGGAATTGCCATTAGACCCAACCTTTACATCGCTATCGGTATCTCTGGTGCTATTCAGCACTTAGCGGGTGTTAATGGATCTAAGGTGATTGTGGTAATAAACAACGACCCGGAAGCTCCATTTTTTAAGGCAGCAGACTACGGTATTGTTGGCGATGCCTTTGAGGTGGTACCAAAATTGGTAGAAGCCATTAAAGAATTTAAAGCACAGTCCTAAGCATAACGAGGTATAACATAATTCCATAATTGGCGTACCTTTACCGCAGGGCATGGAAAAGATAAAACTGAACATCGTAGGCCTCTCGTACAGTCACACCAGTCGAGGAGCCTACGTTTTACTTTTAGGGGAAGAAGAGGGGAATAGAAGGGTGCCAATAATCATTGGTGCACCAGAGGCTCAAGCCATTGCGATAGAGCTGGAAAAAATGACCCCAAATCGCCCACTCACACACGATTTATTCAAATCCTTTGCAGAGAGTTTCTCTATTAGTTTAGAGGAAGTGATTGTGTACAATTTGGTGGAAGGAGTATTCTTTGCCAAACTGTACTGCAGACAGGGAACTGACGTGATTGAAATTGATGCTAGAACTTCTGATGCTATTGCATTAGCGGTACGTTTTAATTGCCCTATTTACACTTATGAATTTATTCTCAGTTCCGCAGGAATTTTTGTGGAGAAAGGAGAGGAGGGCGTTAAAGCGGTGAAGGAAGAAAAGGCAGAATCCGATACTGAAAGTGTTGAAGACCTTGAGAAACAATTGGATGATGCCTTAAAAACCGAGAACTACGAAAAAGCATCACAACTTAGAGATCGTATTAAGAACTTGAAGGGGAATGAAAACGATAACTAGGTTATTTGCTTTACTCGTCATTTTTTACTCCTGTTCATCCACTCATGAACCCAATTTAGGGGGCTGTTGGCAAAACATAGCGGTAAAAAACGCTAGTGGGGAGGAATTAAAAACCGTGGCTGCTGGAGATGAACTCTGCCTTAATGCAGATAGCAGTTTTTTCTATTCCTTGAAAAAGGAAATGATTTACAGTACGGGAACCTGGTCTAAGCAAGCAGATACCCTAATTCTTAACTACGATTACTTACCCGCCAAATCTGGGGTAGATTCTGTGACCATTTCGGAAACTGGTTTAATAGCCTATTATTTAGACGGTCATCCTGTTAAGCGAATTGGAATGGCTACTTCGCTAACCAGCGGAAAAAGCTTTGATGAAGTGTATTCCAACAGCAAAAACATTCACCGAAGGCTGCGTTTTTATACCATCCACCAATTTCAATCCGACACGCTGATTTTCGAAGAAAACGGGGTATTTTTTAGCTATAGCCGATGAGCAGCATCCTAGAAATGTTAAGACCACTTCTAGGACTCAGTTTAATCTTTGGTATTTGCTATCTGCTTAGTTCCGACCGAAAAAAAATAAAATGGGCAAATGTTGGAAAAGGAGTTTTCCTGCAGCTCTTGATTGCCCTGTTAGTACTAAAAGTTCCTATTGTAGAAACCTTGTTCTCATGGATTAGCAGTGCCTTTGTAAAGGTGATTAGCTTTTCTGATGCAGGTGCCTCTTTTCTCTTTTCCAGTTTTAGCAGCGGGAGAATAGAGGGAGCCATGGTGAATTTTATTACACAGGTAATTCCCACAGTAATATTTTTTGCAGCGCTTTCCGCCATGTTGTATCACTGGGGCATATTGCAACGCGTAGTGGGTTTGTTAGCGGGAGTTATGCGCCGTTTTTTAGGATTAAGTGGGCCGGAAAGCCTTTCGGCTGCGGGCAATATTTTTTTAGGTCAAACAGAAGCTCCTCTGCTCATAAGGCCTTACCTGAAAGGCATGAGTAAATCTGAACTGCACTGCGTAATGACAGCGGGAATGGCCACAATAGCTGGGGCAGTTTTGGCTGCGTACATTGGCTTTTTGGGTGGCGAATCCAACGCGGATCGACTTTATTTTGCAAGGCACCTTCTTACGGCAAGTTTAATGTCGGCTCCAGCGGCAATTGTAGTTTCTAAAATATTGCACCCTGCTAAACAAGAGGTGAATTACGAGCACACCAAACTGCCAAAAACAACCCATGCCAATGTTTTGGAAGCCATTGTTCAGGGAACCACCGAGGGCTTAAAATTGGCCGCAAATGTTGCCGCCATGCTATTGGTTTTTATTGGAATTATGGCCTTGGCAAACTACGTGCTAAAAGACATGTTGGGCGAGTGGCTTGGATTAAATTCTTGGATAGCCGAAAACACGGGATTCGAGGGGATGTCATTTCAATTTATAATCGGCACTATTCTCTCTCCTTTGGTTTGGTGCCTTGGGGTTCCTGCAAGCGATATGATGTTTGTTGGGCAGCTGTTGGGCGAGAAAACTATTTTGAATGAATTTGTTGCTTACTTATCGCTGTCAGAAATGATTAATTCTGGGCAAATTGGTGATAAGTCTATCCTAATATCCACCTATATGCTCTGTGGCTTTTCTAATTTTGCTTCTATTGGAATTCAAATAGGCGGAATTGGAGCTTTGGAGCCATCGCGGAAAGCAGACCTATCCAAACTTGCACTTAAAGCCATGATTGGAGGGAATCTCGCCTGTTTGCTCACCGCCACTATTGTGGGAATGTTAGAAATGTAGGCATGGAACAGTATCATAAATTATTGGAGCATATCCTGGAAACGGGGGTGGATAAATCGGACAGAACAGGCACGGGAACACGCAGTGTTTTTGGCTACCAGATGCGATTCAATCTGCAGGAAGGATTTCCGCTTGTAACTACAAAGAAACTTCACCTAAGAAGTATAATCCATGAGTTATTGTGGTTTTTACAGGGGGATACCAACATAAAATACCTAAAGGATAATGGAGTAAGCATTTGGGATGAATGGGCCGATGAGAATGGCAATTTAGGACCAGTATACGGACACCAATGGCGTTCCTGGCCAAATCCTAATGGCGGTTCTATTGATCAAATTTCAAACCTGGTAAAGGGTCTGAAAAACAACCCCAACAGTAGACGGCATATTGTAAGTGCCTGGAATGTACCGGACATCGAAAATATGGCCCTACCGCCCTGCCACTGCTTATTTCAATTTTATGTTGCCAATGGCAAATTATCCTGTCAGTTGTATCAGCGCAGTGCTGATGTTTTTTTGGGAGTTCCTTTTAATATTGCCAGCTATGCATTGCTTACGCAAATGTTAGCGCAAGTGTGCGACTTAGAGATGGGCGACTTCGTGCACACCTTTGGCGATGCGCATTTGTACTCCAATCATTTTGAACAGGCCCAACTCCAACTGTCCAGGTCCTATTTTCCCCTTCCCGAAATGAAGATTAACCCGGAGGTAAAGGATATTTTCTCTTTTCAATTTGAGGACTTTGAACTCCTGAATTACCAAAGTCATCCGCATATAAAAGCACCTGTTGCCGTATGAGGTTTTTAGCACTGATAGCCGCCATAGGAAAAAACCGAGTAATTGGTGGCGATAACGATTTGTTATGGCATTTGCCAGACGACTTTAAATACTTTAAGGAGAGCACGAAAGAACGCGTGGTCATAATGGGACGCAACACTTACGACTCTATGGGTAAAGCTTTGCCCCATCGATATAACTTTGTTCTCTCCCGCCAAGATTTAAAATTGGAGGATGCCAAGCTATTTCAAAATCCAGAATTAGCCTTGGAAGAGGCCCGGAAGATTGATGAAACCCCAATAATCATTGGGGGTGAGAAGATTTATCAGTTGTATTTAAAGGAAGCTAGTCACCTTTTTTTAACGCGAGTGGATTTTGAGGCAGATGGCGAGGCATACTTCCCAGAATTTGAACATCTGCCCTTTGAGTTGCTTCGCGAATCATTCCATCCAAAAGATGAGAAACACCGCCATGGTTTTGCATTCCAAATTTTTCAGCACAAGGATTTTAGGCCTACAGAAGCGGAACAATTTTTTCTAGACCAACAGATCGCGAGGCTTTCACAAGGATAAGCCGGTCTTTTTGGGTATTACTTTTTAAATACTCGACTAATTCTGGGGTGCTATTAAAATGCGCCATACGCATTTCAGTATTGTGGTCTTCAAAAAGCTGGCCAACTGTAATGCAGGGAATCTTTTTTTCTTGGCAGAAATCCAGCATTGCTTTGTGCTCTTGAGCAGAATTTTCCCCGCCCTCTTTCATCTCTCCCAAAATGGCCAACTTATTGGGGTGTGCTATGTCATCCAAAGATTCCAGCGCAAGTTTCATACTGCTTGGATTGGCGTTGTATGCATCCAGGATTAATTGGTTCTTATCAGTTCGCTGAAATTGAGATCTGGAATTCTGAGGTTGATAGGC
>JBMYJC010000153.1:0-5532 GCA_049594055.1 Luteibaculum sp.
TGGGAGGACCACCCCGCACCGCGCCAACGCTTGCGAGGATCTCACACAAGCGCGACCCGGGAAAACCTGGAGGCGGTATTTGTATTGATTGACAGCAGGCACGACCCGCAGAAATCTGACTTGGAATTTCTGGCATGGCTCGGTAAAAATGGAATCCCCTTTGCTATTGTTTTCACGAAAAGCGACAAGATGGGAAGCTCTGCGCTCCATAAAAACTTGTTTAAGTACAAAAAGCGTTTGCTTCAAGACTGGGAAGAATTACCGCAGATTTTTGTGAGCTCCTCGGAAACCAAATTGGGTAGAGATGAGATTCTAGCCATGATTTCTGGCATCAACCAAGCCTGGCGGAGTAATAAATAGTGAGAGCTGCGGTAAGCAATAAACCTAAAATCCCTTTCAGAAAAAAAGAATTTCTCTTATTTTTGAGCTAATTAATTAAATCAAAACCTTTCAGCTTGTAGGGTCTCGGAAACGAGACCTTTTTTTTATGCTAAAGCTTTGGCGACATTATTTCTTGTCGGTTCTTCGAGGAGCCAACCTTGGGTGGGATGTTTTAAAACTGGTTTTCTCAGCCATCTTTCTAGTGCAACTGTTGATTGCGCTGCTTTTGTTCTCCTTTTTTCTGGAAGAAATTGCCCTTGAGCTCTTCCCGCAAATTGAGCCTCAACATACAGGACTGGCCATTTTACTGCTGTATTTGCTGTTTGACTTTGTCTTGCGCTATTTTTTAGAAAAGGCTCCTGTTAGTCACATTCAACATTACTTCCACCTAAATATTAGCAAGGCCAGCTTGCTGCGTTTTGCCATGAGCCGTTCGCTAGTGAGTGGGTTAAACCTGGCTTTACTGTCCCTGTACATTCCCCAATTTTTTACCACATTATTTCCAGCAAAAATCCTAGTGCTCGGCCTGTTGGCTTTTGTTTTCATTAACAGCTACCTCAATTTTATTCTTAAAAAATTAAGCGGGAATAATCCCATGGTAGCTGTGTTGCATGTGGGCTTTCCCTTCTTGGTTTTAGCTATTGCATCCGCCTTTCCTCAAAAATTTATTGCTCTTGCCGCTTTCCTTGTTAAACATCCTTACCTCTTTACATTGTTCAGCTGCGCAATGGCTGTGTTAATTGGGCGACTTGTTTTTAGGGTATTAAGGAGGAACGCTTACATAGAAGAAAAGCAAAGAAAAAGTGCGGGTTTGGCAGGCAACTTCCAGTTTTTAAACCGCTTTGGTGAATTGGGGGCTTTTATAGCCTTGGATCTGAAATTAATTTTCAGAAACAAAAGACCGCGGACTCTCATTTTACTATCCCCGCTAACCATGGTCTATTTTATTTATCTGGGGCTAGATGCCCTGGACAAAAGACCTATTTTTTTGGCACTCTTGTTTCCTCTTTTGCTATCTGCTGCGGCAATGAATTATGGCCAGTTTTTATTTGCCTGGGAGTCCTCTTTTATGGATTACATAAAAACCCGCTACCTAAACATCCGAGGTTATCTTTTTTCCAAATGGATCTTTTTAAATGCACTCTGCATAATTCCAGCCGTAATTTTTTTACCGCCTTTGGCTTTCATTAAACCCGAAGTAATCCCAACGCTTATCGCTTGTTTGCTATACTGCACGGGACTTATAAACCCAGGGCTGATTTTCTTTGCTTGCTACAATGCCAAACGTATTGATTTGGGCAAAGGGACTTTTATGAATTACGAAGGCATGTCTGGAAACCAGTTTCTAGCCCTCATTCCTGTTTTGTTTTTCCCCTTGATCTTCGGCTTCACTTTTGCCTATTTCGACCTGGATTATTTGTACGGGGTTTTCCTAGCCCTCTGCGGACTTCCCGGACTTATTTTATACAAGCCGATATTGGGTTTGCTAGAAAAACAATGGAAAAAAAGGCATTACCCAATGGCTCTGGGCCTAAGAAAAAAATCCTGATATGATCTCCATTTCGGAGTTAAGCATCCGCGAAGGAGAGGTGCTTGGTTTAGTGGGTAATAACGGGGCCGGAAAAACAACCCTGCTCAACCTAATGTTGGATTTAATTCCAGCCACAGCAGGAGAGGTTTTAATCAAAGGGCAAGCAGTAGCTGGATCCGATCATTGGAAGGCATTTACAGGATCATACATCAACGAAAATTTCCTGATTCCCTTCTTGAAACCTGCTGAATACCTTGAGTTTATTGCAGGGTTAAATGATTTAAGTAAAGATGAAATTCAATCCTTTTACCAACAAATGGCCCATTTTTTTCAGGAGGGATTTGACAGCAAAACCCTTATCCGCGATTTGTCTTTGGGCAACAAAAACAAGGTGGGTATCCTTGGGGCTATTCTTGGTAAGCCAGAATTGATATTGCTTGATGAGCCTTTTGCGAATCTGGATCCCAGCAGTCAGAGCCAGTTAAAAAGCACTCTAACAGAACTTGGAAAAGGCCAAAATACCATTGTAGTTTCCAGCCACGATTTGGGCCATATTTCGGCCATTTGCACACGGATTATTATTCTGGATAAGGGCCAGGTAGTAAAAGACCTACCCAACCAAGGCCAGGCTTTGGAGGAGTTGGAAAGATATTTCCAGTAAAGCAAGGGTTTTGAAATCTACCTGGGTCTTTTGTTCGTAAGAAGATTAGCCCCCTGGAGAACCGAAAAGGATATTAAGGGTTATCTCAACATGCCAACGCTAATCAAACCCATACTCATTTGTTTGTCTATTCTGTTTTCTGCTTTGGTGCTAAGCAATCCAAAGGAGGATGACTTTGTCCTGAAAATCTCCGAGGACTACAAGGATCTGCATGTCAGAAAAATGTACAGTACACAGGAGATCAGACTAATGGGTATTAGCCGCCGGAGAAATAAAATTCTGTACAGCACCTACACTTATCAGTTTGGTCATATTGCGGTACGCTATGTTGGAGTGGCTGGTTTGGTTTTTTATCGTGGGTCCATCCACCCGGATCCAGAGGAAAGCAGTGAGTCAAGGGCGTCCATTCTCTAAGAATAGCTTTCTGCTGCTCCATTGCTTATCTTCCGCGCAAAAATTAGTACATGCGCAGTTTACTTACCCTACTATTCGCAGGAGTTTTTATTATCCTCCAAGCCCAAAACACAGAAAAGAATTTTGCCATTGCCATCCACGGTGGAGCGGGATGGATCCTCAAGGAAAAAATGTCGGCTGAGGAAATCAAGCAACATGAGGAAAAGTTAAAAGAGGCCGTAAATGCAGGCTATGCGGTTTTGGAGAAGGGTGGAAGCAGTTTAGATGCGGTTACAAAAGCTATAATTATTCTGGAGGATTCACCGCTTTTTAATGCAGGAAAAGGTGCCGTTTTTACCCATGAGGAAAGCAATGAATTGGATGCCTCCATCATGGATGGTAAGAGTTTAAAAGCCGGAGCGGTTGCGGGGATAAACCGGGTGAAAAATCCAATCATGGCGGCCAGAGCCGTAATGGAAATCTCTGAGCATGTGATGTTGTCTGGAAAAGGAGCCGAAGCTTTTGCCGAATCGGTGGGCTTGGAGTTAGTGGACCCAGAATACTTTAAAACTCCAGATAGATTAAAGTCTTTACAAGAGCTAAAGCAAAAGGAGGCAAACAAAAAAGATCAGGGCTATGTGCCCAATGAAATCTGGCCCGATTACAAATACGGAACGGTTGGTGCGGTTGCTTTGGATAAAAATGGAAGCCTTGCTGCTGCAACCTCTACAGGCGGTATGACAAACAAGCGCTATGGTCGCATTGGCGATGCCCCAATTATTGCAGCTGGCACCTATGCAGATAATAATACCTGTGCAGTTTCCTGCACCGGACACGGGGAGTATTTTATTCGTAAAGTGGTGGCCTATGATGTTTCCGCCAAAATGAAGTATGCCAAAAAGACTTTGTTGGAGGCTGCTGGCGAGGCCATAGAAGAAACTAGAATATTAGGTGGCAAGGGCGGTTTAATTGCCATTGACCAAAAGGGGAATATTGCCACTCCATTCTCAACACCTGGGATGTATAGAGCCTGGAAAAAATCTTCTGGTGAGGAGCAAATAAAAATGTTTGCCGACTAGGATGAGCCTTTAGCCTAGCTAATTACCTACCTTTATTAGCCAAGCTTTGGCTTAAAATGTATTCCAATTCCATCATGCAAGATATTTCTGAATTTTTCCAGCACTTGTTGAATACGGATTCCTGGCCTCCGCGCTGGCTCTGTGGAACCTGGAGCGATTTTCACGGTTGGCTGTACATAGCCAGTGATATGATCACTTGGTTAGCCTATTTTATTATCCCCGTTATTTTAATCTGGTTTGTACAAAAGAGACCACACATTCCTTTTCTGCCTGTGGTTTGGCTATTTGCCATTTTTATTATTCTCTGTGGATTAACCCACTTTTTTGATGTATTGATGTTCTGGTGGCCCGCGTACAGGCTAAACGCTTTAGTTCGGTTTTTTACGGCTGTCATCAGTATTTTTACCGTGTTTGCTCTTATTAGGGATTTGCCAAGAGTTCTTGATCCCACATTTGAAAACCTGGATGTTTCTGATGAGGGCCTTAGCAAAAGCGAAAAAATTGAGCTATTGAGTAAACAGGTTAGAGAGCAAAACGCAATAATAAGCAGCTTAAAACAAAAGCTGGGGGAAAAAGAATGAGTCTTCCTAACAAGAGTTTTTATTGGCGCAACCAGGTAATCAACTATGGTTTGGTGCTGATCTTTTGTACTGGAATTTTTATCCTGGATTTTTATAGCCCACGGGGTCTCGCCATTGGAATGCTATACTGCATTGTGGTTTTGTACTCCTGGTTAATCCCTGGTAAATATGTTACCCCATTACTCACCTTAGCTGTAAGTATTTTGCTGTTAGTTGCAGGGGTGGGTGGAGGCCAGCCACCGCTGCAAGCCACTGAGAACTACCTGGCTCTGAACAAAATTCTTAGCCTCATTGCAATTTGGATTACAGCATCGGTGGTTTCTCTTGCCAAACGCAGTTTGGAGCGACTGGAATTAAGTAAAGCCAATTTGGAATTAAAGATTTTAGCCAGAACCCGTGAGCTTAGAAAAAGTGAAGAGACTTTTAGGCTTATGGTAAATGAGCTAAAGAACCATGCCCTTATTTTACTCAACCAACGAGGCGAGATAGAACAGTGGAATACGGCAGCCACAGCCTTAACCGGTTACTCGGAGTCTGAGGTGCTGGCCCAGCACTACAAGCTTTTTTTCGAAAAGGAATATTTGGAGATTCAAGCTCCTTCCCAAATGCTATTTAAAGCCTTGGACGAAGGAAAATTTGTGGGTGAAGGTTGGGTTTTGGGAAAGGACAATAAAAGGATATGGTCTGAGATTACAGTAATCCCCATTTTAGGACTTAAATCCAGTCACAATGGTTTTATCCTCCTAGCTTCTGATTTGAGTGAACGCAGGGTAAAGGACCGACTAAAATTGAGTAATGCCGTGTTGAAGGCAAAAAAGGGTGAATTGGAGCAGTTTGTTTTTGCTGCCTCTCACAATTTGCAAGAGCCCTTGCGAAACATCAAGTTGCTTAGTTCCCATTTGCAGG